>NZ_JBWKYW010000014.1:0-125761 GCF_059423965.1 Variovorax sp. GW458-11-26-14-LB1 | reverse complement strand
GGATTCTGGAGGTGGGGTGGGGCATCGTGGGTCTCTCGAAAAGGGAAAGGGCCTGGGCAGCAACCGAGGGCGCTGCAAACAATAGCTTTCGCTTTTGGAAATCAAATGATGCAAATGCACCATTCTTGAAACCGCGCGGCCGAGCCCCGCGCGCGTCACCGGAACATGGGATGGGCATGCGGCGGCGGGGCTGGAAGACTCCCCGCATGACCTTCACGGCCGGTGTCCCGCGCGACTTCAGCGACCTCCTGTTGCGGCTGTACCGCCTCTCGCACGAGTTGCCCATCGACGCCTTCCAGGACGCCGCGCTCGACCTCCTCAAGCCCGTGCTGCTCTTCGACTCGTCGATGTGGGGCACCGCCACCCGCACCGACCACGGCATCGACATCCACACGATCCACCTGCACAACCAGCCGCTCGAGATGGTCACGGCCTACGAGCAGGTCAAGCACATGGACACGGCCGCCGGCGAGGTGGCCAAGCAGTCGAACGCCACGCTCGCCTTCAATGCGCAGGCGTGGTTCTGCCGCGACGACCAGGCCGAGCTGCGCGACTACGGCCGCCGCTTCGAGCAGGCCAACTTCTTCATCACCTCGGATTCGAACCCGCAGACGAGCTTCGTCCACTGGCTCAGCCTGTTCCGCGCCGACCCGGAAGCCCACGGCACGGAGGAAGAGCGGCAACTGCTCGCCAGCCTCGCGCCGCACGTGATGCAGGCGCTGGCGCTGAACCGCGTGATGCACCTGGACCGCCTCGAAGCGGGAAGCGCGTCGCCCGGCGGCTCGGCCATCGGCGACCTGCGCGGCGTGCTGTACCACGCCGACCGGCTGTTCGAGGCGATGCTGAAGGCCGAGTGGCCGGCCTGGCACGGCCGCACGCTGCCCGATGCGCTGCTGCAGCACTTTCTGCAGGGCCACGCGCGCTTCAACGGGCGCGAGATCGTGGTCACGCACCGCGTCGAGCAGCGCCTGCTGTTCCTCAAGTGCCGCCATCGCTGCCGCGCCGACAGCCTCACGCCGCGCGAGCACACCATCGCCGAGCTGCTGGCGCGCGGCGACACCCACAAGGAAGTGGCCGCCATCCTGAACCGCTCGCCGGCCACGGTGCGCAACCACATCCAGTCGATCTACGACAAGCTGCAGGTGGGCAACGTGGCGGGGCTGATCCACGAGCTGCGCCTCGCAGGCTGACAACCGCCCTGCCCAAAAGAAAAGGCGCCGAGGGCGCCTTTCTGTTTGAGTTCGCGATGCCGCTACTTCGGCCGGATCGCGTCCGCCGTGCCCTGGATGAAGGCCTTGATGCTCTCGATGTCGTCGCCCGAGAGCTTGCCCGTGAAGTCGGGCATGCCGCGCGACATGGCCGGGCCCTTGAGCACGAACTTGTCGAGGTTCTCGATGTAGGCCGGATCGAGGTAGCCCAGGTTCGGGATGTTGCCGCCGCGGTCCACGCCCGGCACGCCGTGGCAGAACACGCAGTTGCTCACGTACAGCATGGTGCCGGCCTGGACCTTGGCGGGGTCGTACTTCACGCCCTGCACCAGCTTGGCCATGCGGTACTCGACGAACGCGGGCATCTTGGCCGTGCCGCCGACCGCGAAGGTGTAGACCGTGCCCGGGCCCTGGCGCTCGGTGGCGCGCTGCGCCAGGCCGTACACGCCGCCCCAGCCCACGGCCACCGACACGTACTGCTTGCCGTCCACCATGTAGGTCGCGGGCGCCGCCACCACGCCGGTGCCGGTGGGCGTTTCCCACAACTTCTCGCCGGTCTTGGCGTGGTAGGCCACCAGGCGCCCGTCGGCCGTGCCCTGGAACACCAGGTCGCCGGCGGTGGTCAGCGTGCCGCCGTTCCACGGCGAGGCGTAGTCCACGCCCCAGGCTTCCTTCTGCTTGATGGGGTCCCAGGCCACGAGGCGGCCGAAGGGCTTGCTCGTGGGCGGCTCGACGTTGGCGAACTTGCCCAGGTTCCAGCCCAGCGCCGCATGCGGGCGCCCGGGTGCGTTCTCGTCGAACTTCCAGGCCTTGTCGTCCATCAGGTTGATCGGCACGTGCTGGGCGGGCAGGTAGGCCAGGCCGGTCTGCGGGTTGTAGGACATCGGGTGCCAGTTGTGCGCGCCGAACGGGCCCGGGATGCTGTCGCCCGGCTTCTCGTTCTGCCGCGCGGCGGGGACCTCGATGGGCCGGCCGTTCTTGTCGTAGCCCGTGGCCCAGTTGACCGCGACGAAGTTCTTCGCCGAGATGAACTTGCCGTTGGTGCGGTCGATGACGAAGAAGAAGCCGTTCTTGGGCGCGTGCAGCAGCACCTTGCGCGCCTTGCCGTTCAGCTTGACGTCGGCCAGGATCATCGACTGCGTGGAGGTGTAGTCCCAGTTGTCGCCGGGCGTCTCCTGGTAGTGCCACTTGTACTTGCCGGTGTCGGGGTCGAGCGCGACCACCGAGCCCAGGTAGAGGTTGTCGCCGCCCTTGGGGCTGCGCGCCTTGGCGGCCCAGGGCGAGCCGTTGCCGGTGCCCACGTACATCAGGTTGAGCTCGGGGTCGAAGGCGAAGCTGTCCCACGCCGTGCCGCCGCCGCCGGCTTCCCAGTACTTGCCGCTGGGGTCCCAGGTCTTGGCGGCGCGCGCCATCGACTCGTCTTCGAAAGGCTTGCTCGGGTCGCCGGGCACCACGAACCAGCGCCACTTCTGGTCACCGGTCTTCGCGTCGTAGGCGGTGACGTAGCCGCGCACGCCGTACTCGGCGCCGCCGTTGCCGATGATGACCTTGCCCTTGAACACGCGGGGCGCGCCGGTGATGGTGTAGCTGCCCTTCTGGCCCTCGATGGTGTTCTTCTCCCACACCTTCTGGCCGGTGGCGGCGTCCAGTGCGATCAGGCGGCCGTCGTAGGCGGCCACGTAGACGCGGCCCTCGTACAGCGCCACGCCGCGGTTGACCACGTCGCAGCAGCCCCTGAAGCCTTTCGTGCGGTCGACCTGCGGATCGAAGGTCCAGATCTTCTGCCCGGTGCGCGTGTCGATCGCATGCACGATGCTCCACGAGGCCGTGACGTACATGATGCCGTCGACCACCAGCGGCGTGGCTTCCACGCCGCGCGTCGATTCGAGGTTGTACGACCAGACCAGCCCGAGCTGCTTCACGTTGCCGGTGTTGACCTGATCGAGTTTGCTGAAGCGCGACTCGGCGTAGTCGAGCCCGTAGCTGGGCCAGTCGGGCGTCTTCTTCGCCGCGTTGGCGCGCACGAAATTGCCGTCGACGCGCTTGGCGGCCGCGCCGGCGCGGTCCTGCGGGCTGGCGGCCGTCTGGGCCAGCGCCGGGGCCGCCAGGCCCAGGCACAGCAAGGCGCCCGCAAGCAGGCGCCGCCCGGAAAGAGGCTGTGTCGTTGTCGTCTTCATCGGGGTCTGTCTCCTTCTTCGTTCTGCCCCAAGGATCGTTCGCACGGCATCGGCCTTCACCCCCGGGATTTCCCCAATCAAGCCTTGTTCCATTGCGGAACACATTCGAAAGGGTCCCTGAACCCGGAAGAGGCGGCGAACCCATGGCGCTCGACAGGCTCGGCACGGCGGATGCGCCGCGCCAACTCTTTGCCAGCACGCCGGCGCAGCGCGTGGCGCTGGCGCGGCAGCAGTTTTTCGAAGAAGGCGTGCGCCCCTCGGGGCTGGTCGGCGAGGCGGTCATCCAGTCGTGGATGCGCTGCAGCCGCACCCACGCCGACCGGCAGCGCGTGGTGGCCTTCGACGCCGTCACGCCCAGCCGGCTGCACACCACGCTCGCGCGCAACCGCGAGCTGCTCGACGTGGCGCGGCACGAGCTCGTGCAGATGGAGCACATGCTCGCGGGCACCGACTGCCGCGTGATCCTCACCGACCGCGACGGCGTGGTGGTGCATGTCACGAGCCAGCCCGCCGGCACGCACCAGCCCGTGCTGCGCCAGACCGCGCGCCTGGGCGTGAACATCTCCGAGCGCGTGGTGGGCACCACGGCGCCGGGCATCGTGGCCAGCACCGGGCAGGCCTGCACCGTCGACGGCGCCGAGCACTACTACGACGTGCTGTGCCACATGCAATGCGCCGCGGCGCCGATCCGCGACGTGAGCGGCCAGCTCGCGGGCGTGCTCGACCTCACGGTGGAGGCGCGGCGCTTCGGCTTCGACGCGGCCTCGATGGTCGCGCTGCACGCCACCATCATCGAGAACCGGCTGTTGCAGGCGCAGTCGCGCGACCACCTCATCCTGCGCTTCCAGGCCAGCCCCACGCTGCTGGGCACGCCGCTCGAGGCGCTCGCGGGCATCGCGCCCGACGGCACCATCGCATGGCTCAACAACGCCGGCGCGCGGCTGCTGGGGCGGCTGCCCGAGGCCCCCGACGACCGCGACGTGGAATGCCTGCTGGGCCACGACCTTGCGAGCCTGCTGCGGCTGGGCCGGCGCGAGGCCGCGCAACCGCTGCGGCTGGCCAGCGGGCTCGGCGTGTGGATGCAGGCGCAGCTCAAGGGCGCGGACGGTGCGGACTTCCGGCACGCGGTGGCGATGCCGGAGATGGCGAGCGCACAGGTCGAGGCGCCGGTGGCGATCGACGTGCAGGCGCAGCCGCCCGTGGCGCTTGCACCCGCCAGCGACATCGAGCCGGTGCCGCCCACCGAAACCCTGCGCGAGCACAGCCGCAAGCTGATCGAGGACACGCTCGCGGCGCACGGCGGCAACGTGTCGCAGGCGGCGCGTCAGCTGCGCGTGTCGCGCGGCACGCTGTACCGGCGGTTGCGCGGCTGGCGCGACGACGACAGCAGCGCGGTAGCGGACTGACGGTTCAGGCGCCGGCGCGGGCCAGTGCGCGCGCGCGGCGCGCCTTCGCATCGGGCTGCAGCGGCCGCAGGTAATCGTGCAGTGCCAACGCCGCCGCCCCGACGGCAGGCGCAAGTTCTTCGTAGCGCGCCGTACGCAGTTCCGGCGCAGGCATGCCGGCACGCTCCGCGTGCCCCTTCACGCCTTCGAACGCCGCCTGCGCGAACTCCGGATGCTCGGCGCAGACCTTGCCCCCGAGCACGATCGCGCGCGGGTTGAAGGTGACCCACAGGTTCTGCAGCAGCACGCCGAAGAACGCAGCGGCGCGCGCCATGTCCGCGCCCTCGCGCGCCAGCACGCGCGAACCGAAGAAGGCCTCGGCGCAGCCGCGCCGGCCGCATGAGCACAGCGGCCCGTCCAGCTGCAGGATGGTGTGGCCGATCTCGCCGGCCATGCCTTGCGCACCGGTGAAGAGGCGGTCGTTCAGCACCACGCCCGCGCCCACGCCCACGTCGCTGTTGACGAAGATCAGCGGGTCTTCGCCCTCGCCCGCCGCGAACTCGTACTCGCCGAGCGCGGCGGCATCGGCGTCGTTCTGCAGCTGCACGGTCACGCCCGGCAGGCCCGCCGCGGCCAGCGCCTTTTCGAGCGCAGGCAGCAGGTTCACGTTGCGCCAGCCGAGGTTGGGCGCGAAGCGCACGACGCCCGTGCAGTCGTCCACCGCGCCCGGCACGCACACGCCGATGCTCGACAGGCGCAGGCCGCGCTCGTCGAGCTGCGCATGCGCCGCCGCCGCCATGCGCGCGAGCTGCGCGCACACGCGGGCCGGCGTGCCGTCGTCCAGCGGCTCGGCCTGCGCGTGCAGCACCTCGCCCTGCAGCGAGACGCACACGAGGCGCAGCGTTTCGACGGCGATCTCCACGCCCATCAGCGCGCGCACGCCGACGTTGATCCGCAGCGGCGTGGACGGCCGCCCGAGCCCGTCGGCCACGGCGGCGCCCGATTCGCTGAGCCAGCCCTCGTCGAGCAGCTCGCGCACCAGCAGGCTCACGGTCGATTTGGTGAGCCCGCTTTCGCTCGCGAGCCGCGCGCGCGACAAGCCCGGCTGCGCGCGCAGCAACCGCAGCAGCACGCTGCGGTTCAGGCGCTTGAGCAGCTGCTGGTCGCCGATGGTCTTCATGTCATGCCGCTGCCGTGGCCGCGGTTGCCGCGTGGTGCGCCTGCTCCCGCCCCTCGGGCCGCTTGCCGGCAATGATCATCCCGAGCACTTCGTCCTCGGTGACATCGGCCGTGCGGTAGGTGCCCACGAGCTTGCCGTTCTTCATCACCGCGAGCCGGTCGCTCAGCGAGAACACGTCGGGCATGTCGTGCGTGATGAGGAAGATGCCGACACCGTCGTCCTTCAGCTGCTTGACGAGGCGCCCGACCATCGCCGTCTCTTCGGGGCCGAGCGCGGCGCAGGGCTCGTCCATGATGAGGATGCGTGCGTTGAAGTACAGCGCGCGCGAGATCGCCACCACCTGCCGCTGCCCGCCCGACAGGCGCCGCACCGGGATGCGGATGTTGGTGAAGTTCTTGTTCAGGCGCTGGAACACCTTGCGCGCCTGCACTTCCATGAAGTGGTCGTCCAGCGTGTTCCACGCCGTCATCTTCTCGCGGCCCAGAAAGAGGTTCGCCACCGAGTCCAGGTTGTCGGCCAGCGCGAGCGTCTGGTAGATGGTCTCGATGCCCTGCGCCTGCGCCTCGGCAGGCGTGCGGATGTGGACCTTCTCGCCGGCGATGAGCGTGTCGCCCGAATCGATCGGGTAGGCACCCGCAAGCATCTTCATCAGCGTGGACTTGCCCGCGCCGTTGTGGCCCAGGAGCGCCACCACCTCGCCGGGGTAGAGGTTGATGCTCACGCCGTCCACGGCCTTCACACCGCCGAAGGCCTTGCGGATCTCGCGCAGCTCGACGAGCGGTTTTGTCTTGTCGATGTCGGCCATGTCAGTTCTCCCCGAACTTGCGGCGGTAGAGCACGTCGAACACCACGGCCACGATCAGCACCTGGCCGATGATCACCATGCGCTTGCCGATGGGCACGTCGAGCAGCAGCATGCCGCTGTCCAGCGACTGCATGATCAGCGCGCCCAGCACCGAGCCGAAGATCGAGCCGCTGCCGCCCGCCAGCGCCGTGCCGCCGATGACGGCCGCCGCGATCACGTACAGCTCCATGCCCGTGCCCAGCGAGTTGGTGCCCGCGTTGAGCCGCGCGATCGACACGATGGCGGCCACCGTCACCAGCACCGCCAGCAGCGCGAACAGCATCAGCGTGACGCGCTGCACCGGAATGCCCACCAGCGCCGCCGCGTCGGGGTTGCCGCCCATCGCGAACACATAGCGGCCGAAGCGCGTGCGGTGCACGATGAACGACAGCACGATCGCCACCGCCGCCCAGATCAGCACCGGGATCGGAATGCCCTGCGGCTCGCTCTTGGACGAGATCTGGTAGCTGTTCATCACCCAGGCGAAGCCGACCACCACCGCCACCGGCACGGCCGTGAGCAGCACGTCGAGCCACAGCGCCTCGGTCGGCATGTCGTAGCGCTGGCGCGCGCGGCGCTTTTGCACCATGCGCCCGAACAGCACCAGCGCCACCAGCCCCGCGAGCACCCAGCTGGCCGTGACGCCGATGCCGCCGTCGTAGCCGCCGCCCAGGCGCTGGAAGAACTCGTCGTTCACCGGCTGCGTCTTGCCGTCGGCCACCAGGAAGGCCGCGCCGCGAAACGACATCAACCCGCCCAGCGTGACCACGAACGATGGCACGCCCAGCACCGCCGTGAGCCAGCCCTGGTAGATCGACACCAAGAGCGCCACCGCGAGCCCCGCCAGACAGGCCGTGGGCCACGACCAGCCCGAGGTGTACTGCAGGTAGGCGATGAGCACGCCGACGAAGCCCATCACCGAACCCACCGACAGGTCGATGTGGCGCGCCACGATGATCAGCACCATCACCGTGGAGACGATGCCGACCACCGCCGTCTGCTGCGCGACGTTGTAGAGGTTCTCGGGCGAGAGGAACACGCCGCCCGACATGACGCTGAACGCCACCGCCATCACGGCCAGCAGCACGCACATCAGGAGCAGGCGCAGGTCGATGCCGGTGCGGCGCCACCAGCCGGGTGTTGGATCGCTCATTTTTTTCAAGCCCCCTCAGGACGGACTGCAGGTGCGCAACCGTCCCGCCGGCAGGCCCTTGCGGGTCGGCCGGAAACCATGTTGCGAAGAGATGGAGGGCGCGTCCAGCGAGAAGCTGAACGCGCCGGTGGTTGCGGCGTTACTTGCAGGCCGTGGGCGCGCTCGCACCCGAGACGCCCTTGCACAGCTCGTCCTTCTTGATCCAGCCGGCCTTGACGATCACGTCGAGGTTGTCGCGCGTGATCGGCACCGGCGTCAGCAGGCGCGAGGACAGCGAGAGCTTCTTGGCGCCGCCGGCCCAGGGCGCGGCCTTGTCGACCGGCTTGCCGGCCGCGAGCGACACCGCCGCCGTGGCGGCTTCGCGGCCGAGCTCGCGCGAGTCCTTCCAGATCGTGGCCGTCTGCGTGCCCAGCGCCACGCGGTTCAGCGCGGCGAAGTCGGCGTCCTGGCCCGACACCGGAATGCCGCGCAGGCCCTTGGCCGTGAGCGCCGCGACGGCACCGCCGGCCGTGCCGTCGTTGGCCGCCACCACCGCATCGACCTTGTTGCCGTTCTTGGTGAGGATCTGCTCCATGTTCTTCTGCGCGACCTCGGGCTTCCAGCCTTCGGTGTACTCGTCGCCGACGATCTTGATGTCGCCCTTCTTGATCGCGGCGTCCAGCACCTCCTGCTGGCCAGCGCGCAGGAAGTCGGCGTTCGGGTCGCTCGGCGAGCCCTTGATGATCACGTAGTTGCCCTTGGGCTTGACCTTAAGGACTTCGCGCGCCTCCATGCGCCCGACCTCGACGTTGTCGAAGGTGATGTAGAACACGCCCGGCGCCTCGATCAGCCGGTCGTACGCCACCACCGGCACCTTCTGCCGCGTGGCCTTCGTGACGGCGGGCAGGATCGCGTCCTTGTCCATCGCCAGCACGATGAGCGCCTTCGCGCCCTTGGACATCAGCCCCTCGATGTCGCCCAGCTGCTTCTCGGGCGAGCCGCCCGCGTCGGCGCTGATGTACTTCGCGCCGAGTTTTTCCAGCTGCGCCTTGATCGCGGCCTCGTCGGTCTTCCAGCGTTCTTCCTGGAAGTTGGACCAGCTCACGCCGACCACGGTCTGCGCCATCGCGCCCACGGCCGTGAGACCGAACGCCAGGGCGGCCAGGGTGTGTTTCGTTGTCAGTTGCATCGGTGTCTCTCCTCAGAACGGTGTGCCGGGGTAGTTAGTTTGAGTGGCGAACTAACTATCCCATCGGCGGGGGGTTCCGGGCACCCGGGAATTCCCCGAGACGTGGGCGAAGGCACGGATGGGTGATGAGTTGGCTGTACGAAGAAGGATTGCCTGGTGCGGTGAGCTCATGAGCCGGCATGAAAAAAGGCCCCCGAAGGGGCCTGGTGTGTGATTGCGCTTCTCGCGCTGGGCCTGCGGCCAGGACTCCTCCCCTACGCCGTCAGTGCCACCACTTCCGCATCGGTGAGCTTCTGCGGCTGGTAGCGCACCGCGCGGACGTGGAAAAAGGGTTGATTGCTGCCGCCGTAGGACAGGTTTCCAACGCCAAGGTTGGCAAACGGCGGGACCGTTGGCAGGGCAGCCTTGAGGAGTTGGCCGTTGCACGCGAACCGAAGGCCATCGGCGCCATAGCTGAGGGCGACCTTGACCGGGCTCCCAACAGGTGTTCCCTGGAGTCCAACCGAGACCGTGTTCGGCCCGGACGGACCGTTGACAGCCGAGTAGGCGTAGGCGAGTGCCGATGCAGTGAACCCGATGCCCACGCGATTTCCGACCGCTGTGCCAATCTCGACAAGATTCCTTGCCGTTGTGTCTCCCTCTTTCGGCCGTCCAAACTCCATGAAGATGGTGCCTTCAGTGGCATTGCACCAGCCCTTCTTTGCATCGACGAGGACGAGATCACCTGCTCTCGTGGTTGCCCCGGAGGTAGCGGCGTCTGCCTGTCGGGTTGTTGTTGCTGAAGTGGCGCCGTCAGCGAGACGCGTCACCGTCGCCGTCGTTGTCGGGATGTAGCTCGACGCGGACGACGCCTGTTCCAGCTGCAAGCCCGTGAACTTGAAAGTCCGGGCGCTGTTGGTTCCGTACTTCCAGATACCCGACACAGTACTGGGAACGGATGCATCAGTGGTCCGCGCGCCCGTGAGGCGGTACACGCCGCCCCCGACATGCGTCATGGTGCAAGCGGCGGGAGAAATTGGCGTGTTCGCGATGACGAGCGCGAAGTCCGCCGCGCCGCCAGACGCGGGCATGCTGGGCGCTCCGCCGTCATCCATTTTCACGAAACAGGAGATCACGTAGGTGGTCGACGGCGCAAGAACAGGCGACTTGGCGGCATAGAACGCGAACGTGCCGGCCGGCGGCGGTGCAGGGAATGCGATGCCTGTCGTAAACCCCAGCTCGCTCCAGGACGCCGCCGCGCATCCGATCCTGACGGACGCATCCGCAAGCCCGTTGCGAAACTCGCTCTCAGTCAGCAGATTCGTACTGGACACCTCTTGCATGAGCCAGGGTGCGATGGTCAGGTCGGCGGGGTTGTAGGTCATCCGCGCGGCACCCGCCGCAGCGGTCTTCATCACACCCGTGGAGTCGAAGTAGGTGCCGATGGATGCGCGGCTGGTGAAGGTCTCGGTGCTCGGGATGTAGCTGGTGGCGAACGCACCGGCTTCGAGCTGGGCACCCCAGGCCAGGCAGGCCCCGTTGTCCGCTCGCGGTCCAGAAACTACTGCGTAGACTGTCAGAACATCGCCCACCGCGATGGCTATCTTCGACGTGTAGGTACAGCGAAACCACCCATTGCCCGCATCACGCATCTCCCAACCCGCCCCAGAAATCAACGGATTCGCACCGTGCAGGATCACGCCTGCGCCGATGTCGTTCGTCGCAGTTGTAGTGTTGCGCAGCAGCAGGTCCACGTTGGCAGTCCTCGACACGTTCTTCAGATAGATCGAGTACTTCATCACGGTCGCCGTCGCGACGGCGCTCTGCGTGTTGGGTGTGGTGGACGTCCCCGAAAACTCAACCGCTCGAAGCGTGCCATCGGGCGCCAACCTTCCCGTGACGCGTGACATCCCGCCGCCCGTCCAGGGCGACAGGTGCATGTCGCCACTCTTGAGCAGAATGTTCGTGCGCTGTTCCTCCACCATCAGCAAGGGCGGCAGCGTCAGGTTCGACGGCTCATAGCTATTGCGCGCCACGCCCGCGCCTGCATAGCGCATGACACCATCGGCGTCGTAGTAGCTTCCAATGGACGCGCGCCCGGAGAGGGCCTCGACGTTGCAGATATAGGAGCTGGGGAATCGCCCCTCCTCGAGTTGCGCGCCCCAAATGTAGAGACCGTCGACGCCGTTGCCCACGCTCCCCGACGCAGTGCCGGGATAAATCGCCGCGACCAGCGTTGCGGATGCATCCGTCGTGAAGACAATCTCGACCCTGCGCCACCCGTTGCCAACATCGACCACCCTCTTGGACGCGTCCACAAAGCCGCCGGAGGCGGCGCCTGACACAACCATCGTGGACAGATTGAAGGGAATGCTGACGCAGTCGGCGCCTGCTGCACCTCGGGCATAGATCCACCCGTTGAGCGCGCCAGCAGGCTTCGCGTAGAACGAGTACGCATAGGTGGTCGCGGTCGCAGCTTTCGCGATGCTCTGGGAGATGTGGCCGTTGCCGGCGTTGTTCGTACTGTTCAAGATCAGCTTGCACGCATCCCATCGCCCATTGGGAGCGATGGCAGCGTCCGGGACCGGCGTAGCGCCCGATCGGGTCCATGCCGAAGACCTATCGAATCGCGACGAGAAGGAAAGCAGATTCGTTCGCGTGCTCTCGATGAGTAGCCCTTTGGCGACCTTGGTGAGGGGGTCGTGGTCGAAACGCGGCACGGGGCCCGGCGGCTTCGGTTGAATCCAGCCCTGTGCATTGACGAAGGTACCTTGTGCTGCCCCTGCGAAGGTGAACAGTTCGGCGAATGTTTTTTCGGTGAGCGTGGTGGTCATTGCGTTTCGATGCTGTTGTGGGTAAGGGGCCAGCCCGCGGAGATGTCATAGGCCTCGGTCTCGGCCTCTGTCCGGAGTTGGTCGATGGCGGCGTGGTGCGTGCGCTCGGCGCTGAAGCACGCCTGGACATGCAGGCCGATCGCTCGGGCCACACCGCGAAGTTCGTCGATGGTCAGGCGGGCCCATCCGCTGTCGGCCTTGAAGTCGACAGCGTCGATGCCCGCAATGTCGGCGTTGACGATCACCGCCGTGATGCGGTCCTGGTCGGGCTTGCCCGTGAGAACACGCACGCCGTTCTGCAGCGTGATGCCGCCAGTTTCGATTTCCCATCGATGCTCGGTGACGCGCTCGCGCAGCGAGCGACGACGGTCCTCCATCGTTCGCGGATCGAGCCAGGCGCGTTGCGTCCAATCGAACACGTGGTGCTCGCCTGGCTTCGGCGGCATGTCGACGGGCGTCCCATCCGCGATGTATTGGTCGAATCGGGCTTTGCCCACATAGACAGACTCGCCTTCGAAGGCCTGACTGAGGCACTCGTCCTCGGAGCCGACATAGCCTGAGCGAACGACCTCTCCGGTCGCGGTTCTATAGACAGTGAAATCGATCATGTTCAACGACGTGTGGCAATTGCATAGATGAAAGAGCCGGAGAGACCGGAGGGCGAGGTAGAAGAGATTTCGATCACGGAGTCACCTGGCCAACATTGAAAATTTGCACCACCAGTCACGGTGGTACCTGCAATGCCTGCACCAAACCAGACCTGGTTTCCGTTCACTTTGATCGAGACAAATCCCGTCATCATCAAAAAGACAGTCCCCATTGCGAAGACCTCCAACGTCTGCCCCGTGCTGTTGCGGTAGAGCAATTGACAGACATTCCCCGGCGAGACTGCGTATCTGGGAACGGTGACCGCTTCGCCGCGAATGTTGAGCGTGTCGATCACGTTGGCCTGACCGATCGTCAGCCCTCCCCGATCCAGGTTGAAGCCCGGCCCCCACAAGCGGAAGCTATCCCCTCCGTTGGGAGTCCCCAGCATCTGCAGGCCGCAAGGCCCCTGGGTGAAGTCGACAAAAGAGGCGCCATCCGGTGCCTTGGCGAGTATCCAGCCCCATCTGCCATCGCCGTACCACTTGTCGGTGGAGCGGATGTAGCCCCAGTCCGTTCCCGCCATGTTCCCGTTGATCGTGATCTGACCCGCACTGATGTAGTTCAGCTTCGAGATCGTCGCCGTCAACTGCTCCACATCCAGCGAGCGGGCCTTGATGGACCCGTCGACAAACAAGTTGCCATCCATGCCGATGCTGCTGGCACCGTCCACGCGACCAACGATGAACGGGTATTTGGGCTCCCCGCCGGTGGCGGTCTGGGCGATCGCGAACTTGTCGACAAGTACGACCATCTTGCTTTCGGTGTTGCCGCTGTCGTTTTCGAGCAAGATCCCGGCGACCCTCTTGTCGGCCGTGAGGTTGAGCTTCCACGTCGACTTGACCTTTCCGTCAAGCGTCGCAAGCGCACTCGATGTCGCCGTGATCGACGCGGTGTTCCCATTGACCCTAGCCGTCACATTGGTCAGTGCCGTCGCCTGGCTCGTGATCGCGCCTTCCGCGCTGGTGACTCGCGTGGTCAGCGCATTGACCGCGCTGGCATCCGCCTTCGTGGTCTCCGCCTTGGTGATCCGCAAGCTGTCCGTGACATCCTCGAAGCGGAACCCCTGAATCTCCGTGTACCCCGTTGTGCCACCGGTGTGGTTCAGGGCAAAACCGGGGCTGACCGAGGTGTCGCCGAAGGCACTGCCGAGCAGGTCCAGCGAGATCTGGGTCCAGACGTTATTGGGCAGGCTGCCGATCGCGATGGGACTGTTGCTGTAGTTGCCCAACGTGTTGCGCCACCAGGTCCAATAGTGCGTGCCGTTGGCATCCACGCGTCGGACCCATGCCGTGAGGCGGTAGGTCCGCGCCGGGTCGATCACCACCTTGCTCTTCGAGTAGTTCCAGAAGTTCGCGCCGCCCACGGGCGAACGGCACACCGTCGTGGCGACCTTGCCGGTCGTGGTCGTGACGAAGTACGTCGCCAGGTTGGTGCCGTAGTGGCTGCGCCAAGCCGCTGCGTTGGCCAGACTTTCGTCCGCCGTCAGGCTGGCCTGCGAATCGGCACGTCCCAGCTCCAACCCGCTGTTGATGCTGGTGATTGCATCGCCCTGCGAGGTGATCAGGCCCTCTGCATTCGTGACGCGCGTCGTCAATGCGGTCAGGGCCGTGTTGCTGGCCTTGCTCGGCAGGCCGTTCGTCGTGTGGTTGACGGTGGCCGACAGCGCCGTGATCGCGTTGGCGTTCGCCGTGTCCGCGGTGACGCGGGCACTCTGCTCCGCCGTCACGGCCGCAGCAGCATCTGCCTTGTTCGTGTTGACGACCGCTTCGAGCGCTTGCCGTGCAGACACCTCGGCCGCATCCGCCGTGATGCGCGCCTGGCGCTCCTCGTAGATCAGGCCGCTGGCGAGCGTCGGGCCCGTCGGCTTTTCCCAGACTTCGAAGGCATTGCCCACGAAGTCGTTGACCAGCGACGCCCCGATCACCGTGTCCAGGCTGCCCGAGGTATCGGGAACGCCCGTGAGCGCCACCGACAAGCCCTGCCGCTGGATCGCCTCTGCGCTGTCCGCCTGCGCCCGTGCCACAGCCTCGGCCTGCAGCGCTGCGGAGCCGGCCGTGGCGTTGCCGGTGACGGTCGCCTGCAACGCGGTGATCGCATTGGCATTGGCCGTGTCGGCGGTGGCGCGCACGCTCTGCTCGGTCACCAGCGCGGCATCGGCGCTGGTCTTGTTGCCCGCGACCGTGGCCGCCAGCGCCGTGCGGGCCGTGATCTCCGCGTTGTCGGCGGCGATGCGTGCCTGGCGCTCGCTGTAGACCAGGCCCGAGCTGACAGCACCCACGTCCGTGCCGGTGTAGGCACCGCGCACCTGCGTGGCCAGCGATTCGCGTGCCGTGACTTCCGCCGTGTCCGCCGTGGCCCGCGCGCTCTGTTCGGCGTTGATCGCGGCATTGACGGTGGCCAGGTTTCCGGCCACGGTCGCGGCCAGTGCCTGGCGGGCCGTGACCTCGGCGGCATCGGCGTTGGCGCGTGCCGTCTGCTCCGCCACGAGCGCGGCATCCGCGTTCGTCTTGTTGCTGGCCACGGTGGCTGCGAGCTGCTGCCGGGCCGTGACCTCGGCGCTGTCCGCGCTCACCCGTGCATCGCGCTCCGATGCCAGGAGGCCCGAGCTCAGTGCGCCGATGTCGTTGCCGTTGTAGGCGCCGCGCAGTTGCGTCGCGAGGTTCTCGCGCGCCGAGACCTCGGCGGCATCCGCACTCGCACGCGCAGCAATCTCGCTCTGCAGCGCGGCGTTCGAAGCACCCGGCGATGGGCGTCCGATGGCGACCCAGTCGATCTCGAAGTACGCCGTGGCAGTCTGCGCCGCCGACAGCTCGATCCGGAGCTGGTCGATGGCCACATCCCAGCCGGGGCTGACCGTGACCATGCCGATGCCTGCGCCGTCGTAGGTCGGCTCCGTCATCGTCACACGCCGCGACGCATCGAAGCCACTGTCGCTCGCCGCACGCCAGGACAGCGCGCCGTCCCATGCGGGCGCACCGACCTTGCGCACACGCATGCGGATCTGGCCGTAGGTCGAGCCGTTCGCGGCAATGCCCACAGGCGACACGATGAAGGGATCGGTCGCATGGTTGGCGGGGCGGATCCATCCCGCTGCCACGGAGGGCGTGCCATTGCCCGTCCAGGCCTCCAGGCCGGAATCGAAGTACCAGATCTTTGCGTAGTCGAACTGCTCGCCCACGCCTGCCGAGATCAACGTGATCTGCTGTGCCAGGGCTTCGTCGCTCGTGGCGCGCGCACTGCGCTCCTGGTAGATCAGGCCGCTGACCACCTGCGACAGGTCCGACCCGCCGTAGCCACCGGTGAGCTGCGCCTGCAGCGTCTCGCGCGCGCTGACTTCTGCGGCGTCGGCCGCCACGCGCGCCTGGCGCTCTTCGGCGATCAGGCCGCTGCCCACCTGCCCCAACGCCGGCGCCTGCCACACACCGTAGCTCTGCTCGGCAAACCCGATGTCCAGCGACGCGCCATCCACATAGGCCAAGGTGGCGGCGAGATCCGTCGCGCCCACCAGCGCGACCGCGAGTGACTCGCGGCTGCGGGCCTCGGCCGCGTCCGCGGCACTGCGCGCCGAGGCTTCATTGCCGATGGCGGCAGTCAGCGACGCGTCCGCGGCCTGCAGCTGCGTGGCCAGTTGCTGGCGTGCCGATGCTTCCGCCGCATCGGCGCTGGCGCGCGTCGTGGTTTCGGTCTGCAGTGCCGCCTGCGCGGTGCTCAACGATGCGTTCAGCGTCGTGAGGCGTGACGATAGCGACTCGTCAGCGGTCTGCCGCGCCGTGGCTTCGTCCGCGATCGCGGCGCAGCGGGCATTGGTTTCGGCAAGCAGCGCCGCCGCCCGCGCGCTCTGTTCGGCGGTGATCGCCGTGGCGCGGGTGCTGGCCTCGGCCGTCACCGCAGCCTTCCGGTCGGCCACTTCCTGCGAGACGGCCGCCACACGTGCAGTGATCTCGGCCTGGTCGGCCGCAGCGCGGGTGGTGGCTTCGGCGGTGAGCGCATTCGTCACCTGCGTGACCTGTTGCGTTCGCTGCTGGGCCTCGGACACCAACGCCGCCGAGCGCGCGGCCGTTTCTGCCGCAAGGGCGGCCGTTCGCGCAGCCGCTTCGGCGCTCAGGGCCTGCGCGCGATCCTGCGTTTCCTTCGTCAGCGCCTGGCCCTGCGCCTGGTCGACGGCCTTGAGCTCGTCGACGGCTTCATTCAGGCCCTTTTCGAGCTCTTCCAGCGCTTCGTCGATGCCGGGCAGCACCGTGAGCTGCACATACGCGGCAGCGCTGCCGTTGCCGCCGGCATCGACGGCGCGCACCCAGTAGCGCCAGCTGCCCGTGGCTTCGGTGCGAACGAAGGTCCGCTCTGCCGTGCGTCCGATCTCTTCGGACGTCTCGAGCGTGGCGCCGCGGCGCAGCTCGTAGTACGCGATCGGCTGCATGGTCTTGCAGTCCTGCCAGGCCAGGTCGATCTCGTTGCGCCAGACGGTGCCGTTCACGATCGGCTGCGCGGGCGCCGCGATGTCGATGGACGCGGAGACCGGCACCGACCATTGGTTGGACGTGCTGCCGTGCGAAGCCCAGACACGCTGGGTGCCGGCGCGCAGCCATCCGAGGTTGGCCGCCACGCCCTTGGCGGAGAACACCTCGTCGGCCAGCTCCCAGCTGGCGCCGATGCGCACGCGGGTCGTGCTCCAGTCGAGCAGGTCGAGCCCGATCGGCTGGCCCCAGGTGGCGACGATGCCGGCGTCGGTCACGTCGAGTGCGAGCCCCGCCACGTCAGCAGGCACGCCGCCCTTGCCGACCAGCGTGTGCTCGGCAGTGGCCCACGGGCTCGATGCGTAGGGCGTTCGGAAGCGCGCACGCACCTGGTAGAGGCTGCGCACCGACAGGCCCAGCAGGAAGGTCTCGGTGGCATCGCCCGGCAGTTGCGACGAGTGCCAGTCGCTCACCGGTGCCAGCGAGCGCCATTGCACCTCGACCGCGCCGCTCTTCAGGATGTTGAGCTCGTTCGACTTCGCCCACGAGACGCGGGCGCGCGCCACCATGCCACCGTCTTGCAGCGACATCTGCGACGGGCCGCTTTCCACCTTGAAGTCGAACGGTGCCTGTGGTTGCAGGAACGGGCTCGGCAGGTTGGTGTTCGGCGCCGCGTCGGCCAGCACCTCGTCGGCCAGGTCGTAGTAGGCCGGCACGTCCTCGATCACGAGCAGCGACAGCGGTGCGTTGCGCGCGTAGGTCCAGTCGGTGACGCGGAAGGTCTTGTTGGTGAAACCGTACAGCGCGCTCGAGAGCACGATGCGGTCGCCGGGCTGCAGATGCCAGGCCAGCATCTTCGGATGGATGCGCAGCACGAAGCCGCCGCGGCTCTGCTCGACCACCACGCGGGCGATCTGGTGGCAGCGCACATGCGAGGTCGTGAAGGCCAGCGCCATGTCGGTGAACTTGTCCTTGGCGTCGAGCGCACGGAAGGCCTGGTTCTGGTAGGGCGTGAAGTCTTCGCTCACCCCGTTGCGCGCCGCGTTGACATAGGTGCCGCGCATGCCATTGAAGCGGCTCGCGCCAGGGTTGGAGGTTTGCATCACGGCCGTGGGCGCCAGCATGTCCTCGTCGGTGAGGTTGAGCACCGGTGTCGACCAGGCACCGGCCTGGATGCGCCAGACACCACCCGACTCGAGGCTGAAGCCCGCCATCGAATCCTCGAGCTGTTGCCGTGTCGACTCGCGGTCCTGGTCCGAACGGAACATGCCGTCGCAGACATACCGTGCCTTGGAGCCACCATGGTTGACGGCATCGACGGCGCTGTAGACCTCCTGGTCGCAGGCATTGGCCGCTGCAATCAGCGCGTTTTCGTCGATCTGGTCGGCGGCCGCGAGGTAGCCGGTCTCCGAGCGAAGGAAGTCTGCCAGGCACAGCGCCGGGTTGCGCGAGTAGGCGGTCTGGCCGGTGCGGGGGTCGTAGACCTTCTTGCCGCGCAGCCTGGCCGTGATCTCGGGAAGGCCGCCCTGGAAGCGCTCAAACAGCATGTTGAGCGTCACCACCGCATAGGTGCAGCCGCTCAGCTTGTGCTGCTCCGTCCAGAGATTGGCACCCGGAAGGGTCTGGTCGACATTCCAGCGAAGGAATGCATCGGCTGTGTCCACGCCACCGGGCGACGTGTGGAACTGCACGTTCACTGCCGGGCCCTCTGAAGGCCAGCCCGTGAACAGTGGTGGCATCTGGAATTCCGAGCCGTCGGTCCAACCGAACTCATTGGGCCGCCCCACCGATGTGCCGTCGATGAAGATCTCGTCGATCGCCTCGCATTCGTGCGATGCGAAGACCATCACGATGTGCTTGAACTGGGCCATCGGCCCGCTGTCGAGCACCGCAACGATGGACCCGCCGACACGTGCGGGCGCGCCGTAGACCGTGGCCCAAGGCGCTTCGGAACTGACCAGCGTGGCCGTACGGTCACGCAGGTTGGCCACGTCTTCCGCGAACTTGCGGGCAGCGGCTTGTCGCGCCTTCTTCTTGGCCTGCGAGGACGCGTAGGCGTTGCTGACCATGGAAATCGCGGTGCTGACGATCAAGCCGCCAACCGCGGCCGCCGCCCCTGCGCTGGCGCCAACAGCCGTACCGATTGCCGTAAAGAAGCTCACAGGATCCGCCATTGCAGCGGTACAGACGCCCAGAAGGGCGCCAAGGACCAGGAAAAAACGAATCAGACGCGCCATGCTGCCACCCCCGCCGTCAAAGGCAAAAATTGGAGGCGATCCTTGCCAGGCGCCACGATGTTCGAGCCGGTGCAGATGCCAAAACTGTGGCCCGACACACGGCCCACACGGCCGCCGCTTCGCGCCAGCACCACATCTCCGCGCTGAGCCCGCAGGCCGGGCAGCGCCGGCCCGAGAAGGGTGGATGCAGCGGCTTGAAAGCCGCCGACCGCACGCACGTGCCTGAGCGCCGTCAGCAGCCTTTTGGGCGCCAACGCGCCGCCTTGCGCGCGCAGCGGCTCGAGCGGGTCGGTTCCGCGTTGCTCGCGCACCCAATCCGCTGCAATGGTCGCGCAGTCGTGCTCGAAGTAGGCGAAGCCGATGTGGCGTCGCGCGTCGATGAAAGTGTCGAGATCAATGCTCATTTGCTGTGCACACCCAGGTTCTGTCGATATTGAAGATTGGCCTGCAGCCACTTGCCGACCCAGACGGCCGGGTTGCCGATCAGGCTGGTGAGATAGACGAAGCCCAGCTCACCCGGATGCCGTGCCTGGTGCTGCGCGTTGTTCATGCGCAGCGCGGCGGGATTGCTGCGCACGTCGTAGCTGGCGGTGCGGCAGTCCATGCTGATCGAGGCGTTGTTGCCATCGCGAGCGATCTTCATCTGGTCCATCACGCCGACGAAGCGCAGCACGGGCGCGCCGGTGATCTGCAGCGTGTTGGCATCGAGCATGGCGATCCAGACCCGCACACGACGGTCCTGGTAGTCGGCGGGATCGCCCAGCGCCAGGGCACGCGTTCCGATGTCCACCGGCGAGAGCGTCAGCGTGAGCTTCTCGGCCGCACCGTCTTCGCTCTCGTGCAGCTCGCCGATGGAGCCGAGGTTGCCCACGCCCTGCCAGGTCTCGCCCATGACCTGGACGCTGAGCGGCCAGTTCGTGAAGCGCGCCGTGCCCGAGCGCAGTTGCAGTTCGACCAGTGCGAGTTCGCCATAGGCGCCGGCGCTGGCGGTGGCCTGAAAGCCGCTGTTGGTGGTGACTGTCATTCCCAGGACTCCATGAGATCGAGGCTGAAGCCGCCCTGCGTGCGTGACTCCGACGACCAGTTGTTCTTGGCATCGACCTTGCGCATGAGGCAGGTCGGACGATCCCAGACCACGGCGCTGCCGGCAGCCACGGCCACGCGCAACACCGGCTCGACCGACACCACGATCAGCCCCGACGCGTTCGCCACGGCATCGGCCTGCACGTGCAGCAGCTGTCGCTGGATCGATCCCTGGTTGACGCCGATCCAGTCGCCCTGCAGCAGGGTCTTGCCGGCCTGGGCCGCACCCATCTGGATCGACAGCGACGACGCGCCCGCTGCAGCGGCCAGTGCCGTCCATGTGCCCCGCGCGCTACCGCGCGGGGCCGGCTGCAACATGTCGCTGACCGCGAGCACGTTGACCTGGCCGCGCAGCGCATGCACCAGGCTGCGCCACATCGCGGCCTCGTTCATCAGAGGGATGCGCTCTTCGCTCACGAGCGCACAGGTACGGCGCGGCGGTGCCAGCACGGCAACCTGCGACGAGCCGGTGTCGCCACTGCTGAAGCTCAGGTCGAAGGTCTGGATGCCGAAGTCCTGCCGCTTGACAGGCAAAGTGGGGGGCAAGGTGATGATGCTCATTGGGGCACCACCCGCATACGCTTGAGTTGTTCCATTTGGCCTTGGTTGTTTGCTTGAAGTGCACGGTCCAGATCGGCCATCACGGCGCCGCGATCGGACCTCGAATCGATGTGGAAGACAGTGGAGGGTGCGTAGTGCAGCGCGCCGCCGCCACTCGCACCTTGAGCGCTCACGCCAAGGCGGCCGTCGGAACCACGGCGCAAGGGCATGATGGCTTCGGGCCCCGCCTCGCCCATGAGGCCGATGCCGTTGGCGAAGGGGAAGAAGGTGGGCTTGCCGACCACGCTGTTGGCGTAGGTGTGCAGGCCGGGCGAGGCGAAGACGTTGCCGTTGGCGCTCGTGACGAAGAACTTCATCACGCCGTTCACGAGGCTGCCCAACCAGTTGCTGCCGGAGCTTTCGCCTCCAAGAGCCCCACCACCCGAAGATCCGCCCTTGAACAGGCCCGAGAACCATCCGGAAAATGCCTCGACGGCTGGCTTCAGCGATGTGTCGTAGAGCGCGTCCGCTATCGACGAAACGATCTTTTTCTTGAGCGACTCGCCCATCTTGTCGAAGGCCTTGTCGTCGCCCTGCAGAAAGCCCGTAAAACCCTCTCGGAATGCCCCATTCAGGTCGTCCGACAGCTTGCGGCTTTTTTCGTCCCGCTGGTTCTTTGCCTTGTCACCCGCTTCGACACCTTCGGTGTCGCTGGGCATGTTCAGACGATTCCTCTCAGACAGGACGTTTTCACCCGTCCATTTCTCGTCTTTCGTCTCTTCAGTGCCTTGAAGCGCGGAGCAAAAATCTTGACGAGAACTCCCCGACTCTTCTTTGCAAGGCGCACAAGCAATCTCGATCTGCAACTGAAGACCCGCGATCTGAGCTTGCTGAATGCCGGCGCTCGAGCCACGAGAAGCAGTCGGGTTCCGAGGTGACCCTTCGACGCGGCCCACCGAAGCAGATCCTGATCGAACAAGTGCGCCCTTTTTCTCCAGCTCGACAACAACCTGTTTCGCACTCTCTATCGCGTTCTTTTTCTGCTCACTTTCTGTGCGCTCCTTCGTGACCGCATCGGTTTCAGAGATCTTGGTGCTGGCATTTGCTGCCTGCGTCGCCGCAGACTTGGCGTCATGCCGTTGCATTTCCCTTAGGTTTTCAGCCCGATCGCTCCATGTCGAAGACATGGGACGCACCAGGAGGCCGACAGCAGCCCCTTCCCCTGTTTCGGCAAACGGAGTTCCCGCCCCGCCATCTCGACGACGACGGTTTTCGAGTTTTTTCGAGGCTTGCTCCGCTTTCTCCTGCAACGTGCTTCCGCGCCCTAGGTTGCGAGGAATATCTTCTAAGAAATCTCGAAAATCGGTCACCCACGGCTTCACGCGATCGACCAAGAGCCTGTCTTTCTCGCCTTGTTTGGCTCTGCGCGTCCTTTCGACGGCATACGACTTTTGCGCGAGGGCCTCTGCGGCCTGGCGCTGCCCTGCGTCCTCTAGCCGGCCGATCTCCGTGAGTTCTGCTCCACTGAGGTATCCGTACTTCTTGTTGAGCTCAGCGGATTTCTTGAATGGCTCATTCGCCAGTTCGCGGAACTCGTCCGCGACCTCTTTCATGGGCGTACCCAATACTCGGTTCAGGGTTGTGAGGGCGGCTCCGGTCTCCTTTAGAACTTGGCCTTGCACGTGCCCATCTGCAACGAGCATCTGCAACGCCTGTGCTTCTTTCGCACGAGACCCGGTGGCGCCTGCGTTCTCACGCTCGATCCTTCGCAACTGGTCATTCGTCACGCCTGCGTAGTTGTTGCTGAGCGTCCTCGCCTCGGAATACGCCGCGTCCTCCCTCAAGCCTTCGATGGTGCGCTTCCCCAGATACTCCGCCGTCTTGAGACCGGCCTTGACAATTGGACCTCCCGGGATTTTCTTGATTGCCAGGTTCGCCAAGTTGGCGGCGCCGGTGAGGTCTTTCAGTGCTTGCGTTGCGGCGGGCGCTTCTTTCAGCACCAGCGAAGCGCCTGTCGTTGCGGGGATTCCTGTTTTTTGTTCAGCAGCCATGTCTGTATGGTCCGTTCGGTAGGGGGAAAAAATGAGGCCGACATTCGCCGGCCTCATGCTTCTTCAATCGCCTGCGGCCTTCCTCGCGCTAGACGTTCAGCGCCGCAATGCCCTCGTCTTCCATCACCTGCAACTGCAGGAACACTTCACGCTGGCGCACACGCGGAATGCCCAGGCGCCGCATCGCCACGTCGACCGCGCCGAAGTCGAGCCCCTGGAACCACGCGCCTGCCGCACCGGCGACCACTCGCCATTGCGTGCGGCAGGCGTGGAACACCTCGAAGGCTTCCTGGTGTTCCGGCCACAACTCGAATGGCGGCGGGCCGTCCCCGTTCGCCGTCGAGGAGACGAGCTTTCTCGGGTCGAGGCCGAGCGACGCGCACTGGCTGCGGAGATCGTCGTCCAGCTCGTCATGGACGCGATGCGCGACTCCGAGCACGAAGCGCGCGGCGCCCCTCAGTTTTTTACGGCGGCCGGGTACGCGTGCTCGAAGTAGCTGTAGGCAATGGCCGCCTCGAAGGTCGGCCAGTCCTCGGCCGCTGCGGCGCGGTTGTCGGGCGTGCAGATGAAGGGCGCGTTGTCTTCGCCCTCCAGGCCCTTCCAGTCGGCCAGCACCATGTCGAGCAGTTCGCGGTCGGTGAGGCTGCGCGCGTCCAGCCGCGCCTGCAGCGTTTCGTTGTCGGTCTTGGACAGGCGCTTGAAGACGGCGTCGAAACGCACCTCCTCGACCTGGCCGTCACCGGGCACACGCATCACCACGGGGGCGATGAAGGTGGGCTTCACGGCGATCTTGAGCTTCTGGGGCATCGGGTTCTCTTCCTTGAGTCTTGAATGAATGAGTGGGTCAGCGAATGAAGAAGAAGGCCGTGCTCAGCGCACGACGATCGACCACTCGTCGTTGCCCGAGCCGCTGGGCACGAACTCGAGCGGCACGGTGACCATCTGCACGCCGTCGACGTCGCTGTAGGTGGGCTTGCCGATCTGCGCGCGCGGCGAGAGGAACTCGACCACGTTGGTCGCGCCCTGGCCGTGCTTGAGGGCCAGGGGCACGCGCTTGCTCGAACGCGCCATGCCGATCCAGTCCTTGGTAGCCACCGAGGTGTTCTCGAAAGTGACCGAGCCGGTGGAAACGCGGGCGGTGATCTCGACCGAGTCGACGGTCATGAGGTCGCGCTTCACGACGGTGTTGCCGGCATCGAAGCTGAAGGCGCTGGCCGCCACGCCCAGGCCGTCGAGCGTGAGGGTGGTGTTGGCCTTGTTCACGCCCAGCGGGTCCATGAACTTGGTGTAGTCGGCCGTGGGCAGCGGTGCATCGGCGGCAGGCACGAACAGGCCCGTGAACTCGAACTGCCACTTCGGGATGCCCTTGGCGTCGATGGTGGCCTTCACGTTGCCGTGCGCGTCGGTCATCTTGTAGACGGTGCCGTCGACGTTGCCGTAGATGGTGAGCGACTCGAGGCCGTCGGTGGCCGGGGCGAAGGTGGTGCTGACGCCGGCGGCCGTGGTGACGGCGATGGCACAGCCGCGCATGAGCGCGGCATAGGCCGGCACGTCGCCGGCGGCGGCGACGCCCGCGATCTCGACCGAGAAGGCGATCTTGCTGTACTGGGTCACCAGCACGGAGCCACGCGAGCCGAAGTAGGGTCGCACGTTGTCGCGCTGGACCACATCGCCTTCGATGGGCGTCAGGGTGACTTCGCTGACCAGGATGGCGTTGGCCGCACCGGTCGGAAGGGCGTCGGTACCGCGTACCGTTTCAGCCTTGGCCAGGATAGCCATCTTGCGCATGAGTTTTGCCATGTCGGCGTTCTCCGTTGATTGGTTGGTTGGTTGATGGAAGGAAGGGACTGATGAACAGAGGGTCTGGCTCAGAGGTAGCGCCAGGTCCGCAACTGCAGGGAGGCGCCGTGGCACTGCACGCCGCAAAAACTGACCGCACCGGTGCCGCCGACCTGCATGCCGTCGGTGGCTTTCTCGTCCTTGATCGGGCTGGGTGCGCATGCACCGCCGAAGCTCGGGTCGGCGCGCACGGCGTCGCGCACGGCCTCGATCAACGCGTCGAAGGCGAGCTCCGAAGCGGCGGCGTCGTCGACGGCCATGTAGCCGTGCAAGGTCCAGGTGTCGACGCTGAGGGTGCGTCCGACATTGAGGCTGCGCTCCTCGGTGGCGTCACGGCGCAGCCACCAGCCGCGCAGCTGCTGTGCGCCGCCGGGCAGCGTGTGAAGGTAGAGCGCGCGCAGCCCGGCCTCGTCGCTCGCGAAACGCTCGCGGTCGTGAACGCGGCCGATCTGCGGCACGCCGTTCAGCGTCTGGACAATGGCCGCGCGCAGGGTGTCGAGGGCGCTCATGCCGCGGCTCCGGCCGAATGCAGCGGCGTGAAGATCGTGTGGATGGAAGTGGTGTGCATCGTTTGCTGCGTTGGTTGGTGAATCAACTGTCGCGGCCGGGCCCGAAATGCAAAAGGCCGACATCTGTCGGCCCCTGGTGCGAAAAGACGGCGGCGCGCGCCTCCGTTCATGCGTTCAGTTCGCACCGGGACCCCCACCGCGAAACCACTGCTTGATGGCCTCGATGAGCAGCGCGGTGCCGATGGCCATCGCGCCGCCTGAGGCGGCGCCGAACACGGCCGCGCGCTGCTCGACGGCACGCAGCCTTCCGTCGAGTGCATCGAAGCGCGCATCGAAGCTGTCCATGCGCCGGTTCTGCTGGTCCTGCCCCTCCTTCAGGGCTTGCACGAGGCCGTGGATCTGGCCGAGCAACAGCAGTTCCTGTGCGCGGGCGTGGGAGTCGCTCATGGGGCGGGCCTTTCTGTGATGAACTCGATCAGCGCGCGATGCCGGAGGCGATCGGCCGCGCAGGATTTCGCGTTGAGGTGGTGGTTGTCCCAGGCGTCGTCGACGGTGAGACCGGCGTCAGCAGCACAGGCTTCGACGGAGGTGTCAGCAAGTCCGCAGGCACCGGCGGGAACGTCCGTGCCCGCGAGGGCGCTGTTCCACAGCCAGACAGCAGCAAGGCTGAGGCGATGACCGCGGTCGACAGGGTCGCGCTGTGCATCGCCAGGCGCGACAGCATCCGGGTCCGCTCGCGGCGCGACAGGTCGCGCAGGATCGCCAGGCCGCTCAGCGCGGCGATCAGGAACAGCAGGAGGAACGACAAGAGAAACGCGCCGGCGTAGATCATGGGACGGGCCTTCGAGGGTGAAGTAGCGGGCCTGCAGGGCGCTGGCGCCGAGCTGGTAGCGGGTCGATGCGGCGCGCCCGCGCGCGTACTCGGCTTCGAGGTCTTTCGCGAATTGCGCGGCGCGCTGTGCCTCCTTGTCCTGCCAGAGGACACGCTCCTTGGTGCGGCCTGCGTCGTGCACCGCCCATCCGCCGACGGCGAGCAGCAATGCGCCCGCACCGACGGCCACGGCGATCACGGAAAGTCGTGTGCCGAAGGTCATGGCACATTCCCCTGGCATTGCGCATGCAGGCGCAGACGGTCTTGCCAGAGTCCGCCGCAGGTCTTGTTGCCGGGCGCGGAGCAATCGGTTTTGCCCGCGTACTTCCAGCCAAGGATGGCGTCGCATGCACCTGCGTAGTCCCCGCGGTTGAGCCGCTGCACCAGCACCGAGGTGTGGCCCGCGCGGCCGCCCGTGCAGAAGTTGAAGGTGCCGATGTTGTAGGCCAGGCTCACATAGGCGTCGTACTCGTGTTGGTGCAGCGGCACTTGCACGCACTGCTTGAGCGCGCTTTCATACGTCTGCACATCGCGCAACGCGCGCTGCAGCGCGGGCACGGGCGCCGTGGTGTCGCCCATGCGCACGCCGCCGGTGGTACCGAAGCCGATGGTCGGCACCGCGGTGCCATGCACGGGATCGGGGTACGCCTTGTCGCTGTAGCCCTCGCGCGCGACGATGCCCACCAGCCCGGCCGCGCTGAGCGCGAGGACGGTCAGCAGTTGGCGCGGGGACGCGCCCCCTTTTTCGGCGGACGCAGGTCGCCGCCGGAACCTTCGAAAGATGTCATTGCCCATGCCCTGATGGTCGGGCGCGGGGGCCGATCGGCTGAGGTCGACATCCGCCAACCTCCTTTTCCGCGCGGGGCGCTGCCTACACTGGCCTGCCCGCCGATCGCGGGAACGCGCGGGTCAGATCTCGCCGCCGTGCCAGACGACGCGGCCGCTGATGTGCAGTTCGGCCGCCTGCTCGGCGCTGAGCACCTGCGGCTTGTAGGCGGGGTTGTAGCTGATGATCTGCAGGCCGCCGGTCGAGAAGTCGCGCTGCAGCACCTTCACGTAGTCGTGGCCGTCGAGCTGGATCACGTACACGCCGTCCTGGTCGAGCGACTTGGTGGCGGTGTCGACCAGCAGGATGTCGCCGTTGTTGATCTTGTCGGCCATCGAATCGCCTCGCGCATGGACGATGCGGGCATAGGCCGGCTTCACGCCCTTGCGCGCCATCCAGGCCCGGTTGAACGCGAAGCGGCCCATGTCTTCCTGCGAGCCGTTGTACGAGCCCCCGCCGGCGCTCACGCGCACGTCGAGCAGTTCCACCAGCACGAAGGTCTCGTCGTCGAGCCCGTTCGACAGCGGGCTGGCCGGCTGGGCGGACTGAAAAGGATTCAGCTCCGCCGGATCGACGCCCAGCGCCAGGGCCATCACATACAGCTGCGCGAGGCTGGCGTCGCTGACGCCCCGCTCGATGCGCCCCACCGTATTGAAGTGAAGACCGCTGCGCTGCGCGAGGTCGTCGATGGTGAGGCCCTTGCGCTTGCGCAGATCCCGTAACCGCGCGCCCTGTGCAAGGGCCAGCTCATTGACGCGGGCGGTCACCTGGGTGTCGTCGAAAGGGGTAGGGGTGGGCGACGTCACGATCACTCTGCTTTGTGCGAAGGCGCACATATTAAACACACAAAGGTACTTTCTCAACCCAAAAAGTGTTTCACCGACAAGAAATATCGCCCTGCGTGTTTTTTTAGATTGTCAAAACCTGTTTTGTGTGCATAATCGAAGTCATCAACACAAAACGAGATTTTTCGATGGACTGGCACCCGGCTCAGGTTAAAGCTGCACTTGCAATGGTCGGAACCAACCTGTCGAAGTTGGCCAAAGAACACAAATACGCGCACATCAATGAAGTTCTGTACCGCCCCTGGGTTGCGGCGGAGCGCATCGTGGCCCGCGCGCTGGCCCTCGAGCCCGAAGCGATCTGGCCCAGCCGTTACCGGCGTCCGCGCCACCGCGGCATTGCGATGACGCGCAATCCGCATGCGCTGGCACCTCCCGGCGAAGGACCGGACTGAGCGTGGCCGGCGGGCTCGTCGCACGGGATGCGGCCGGGTTGCCCGGCATGGCACGCCAGGGCTTGGCGTGTGCGCAGGAAGAAGAAGAGACGCGTGATTTCAAGAGTGCCCGATGAAGGTTGCAGCCTTCACCGGGCGTGCCAGTGAACTGAGCAGTGCCACGAGCGAGGAGAAATGTACTGTGAGAAAAGGCTTCGTCAAGACCGAGAAAAAGACCGTGTTCGACGGCGCGATGCGCTTCGAACGACTGGCAGGAGGTGCGTGATGCAGGACACCGCCTCTTCCTCCGAATGGTTCGTCGCCAAGGCCTTGCTGGCGCTCGCCGAGCAACGCATTGCGAACGCGCAGGCCGAAGCGGCCGCGCCGCCACCGCCGCCCGACGACACGGCCGAGCCGATGGCGGGCGACGGCGCCCCTTTCGCCGAACGCCTGTGGCACCTGCTGCGCATCCGCCGCGCACTGACCGCCGACGAAGCCGCGAGCCTACTGGCCGATGCGGACGACGACGTGGCCGAGACCCGGCGCCAGGCCGGCGCACTGATGCTGTCCTGGTCGCGGCAGCGCCCGAAGGACGTGCGCATCGGCGCGCGCCGCGTCGACGGGTTGAAGCGCTACGTGCTTCAGCGCGACGTGGGCGCCACGCCGCCGCAGCGCACGGCCAGGGAAGGACACCCCGCATGAACGACACCACGGACCAGGCAGATCGCACGGATCGCGCATGGGAGCAGCGACTCGCACGGGCCGTTGCAGCGCACCTCGAAGCGCACGGCACGGCATCGGCCGGGGAACTCGACCGCATGCTGGCGCACCACCTCGCGGGCTACCGGCCCGAGCCGGGCAGCCCGGCGCTTCGCCGGCAACTGGCGCGGCTGGCGGACGGCGGCCACGTCCACGCCGTGACGGTCGGCGGCCGGCGGCGCTGGCGATGCGGCCCCGGGCCCGTGGCCGAGCGCATGGCCTCGGCGCGCCGCGTGACGCGGCTCGACACCAGCGTCTACATGCCCGTGCACAGCCCCGTGGTGCGGCCGGGCGCGCTCGACTTCACGCGGGTGCCGAGCCTGCTGCTCGGCACGCGGTTCGGCTACTGGGGGTCCGCGCAATGAGCAGCGCCGACCCGACCCTCACCGCCGCCCAGGTGCTGGCCGAACTGCGGACCTGCGTCGGGCGCGCGCACGGCCTGCACGTGCGCGATCTCGTCG
Source organism: Variovorax sp. GW458-11-26-14-LB1 (assembly GCF_059423965.1). Taxonomy (NCBI): domain Bacteria; kingdom Pseudomonadati; phylum Pseudomonadota; class Betaproteobacteria; order Burkholderiales; family Comamonadaceae; genus Variovorax; species Variovorax sp. GW458-11-26-14-LB1. Next base: position 96,339 of record NZ_JBWKYW010000014.1, on the reverse strand, counting down.
CCCGCATCACCGGCCGCTCGACACCGGCGCCCGCCCAGGAACGCCGCGCGCGCGAACACGTCGCCGCGCTGCGGCTGCAGGGCGAGCACATCTGCGGCAAGCCTGACACCGGCTACTTCATGGCCGCCACGGCGGCCGAGCTCGACGAGACCTGCCGCTACCTGCGCAGCCGTGCCGTCTCCGGCCTGCGCATCGAAAGCCGGCTGCGCCAGGTGTCGCTGGCGGCCCTGCTCGGGCAGCTCGCCCTTTCCGACAACGACACCCCCAAGAACAACGCCAACTCCTGAGAGGACATTCCATGCAAGAAGCCATCGCACACCACCCGGGTTACTGGAAAGACGCCAACGACGCGCTGATCCCGGTGTCGAAGATCAAGCCCATCGACAAGGACCGCCATGCCGTCGTCAGCGAACTCTGCGAGCAGGCCCGCCAGCAGAGCGCGGCGCTGATCGGTTTCAAGGTGGCTGCCATGAACGCGGTGCATGCGTTCATCGAGCGCAGCCTGGCGGCCTACGACGTGAAGCAGGGCGGCCGCAAGGGCAACGTCACGCTCGTGAGCTTCGACGGCAAGCACAAGGTGGAACGCCGGATGCAGGACACCGTCGTCTTCGACGAACGGCTGCAGGCGGCCAAGGCGCTCATCGACGAGTGCATCCAGAGCTGGAGCAAGGGCAGCAACGCCAACATCAAGGTGCTGGTGAACGATGCATTCCACGTCGACCAGCAGGGCAAGATCAGCACCGCCCGCGTGCTCGGCCTGCGCCGGCACGACATCGCCGATGCAAAGTGGCAGCAGGCGATGAGGGCGATCGGCGACAGCATGCGCATCGCCAGCACCAAGCCCTACATCCGCTTCTACGAGCGCAACGACGTCACCGGCGAGTACACGCCGATCAACCTGGACGTGGCCGCCGTATGAGCATGCACATCACCGATCCCTCTTTCTGCGCCTGGTGCATGGCGCCCGGCGCCAGCCTGCACGAGATCGCCTGCGACGCCTGCCGGCCGCAACTCGAAGCCGCGGGCCTGGTCGAACCTTCGGCGATGCGGGAGCGCCCGCACGCCAAGGTGCAGATCGGCCCCACCGACATCTGAAACGGAGCCCCATCCCATGAGCCCTCCCGAGTTCGTCAGCACCGTGCCGTTTCCAACGCACACGATCGCGCCGTGGCCGCGCCGGGCCGCGCCGGCGCGCGACCTGCTGCCGCCCCGGTTGCGGGAGTTCGCCCGCCTGATCGGGTTGTCGGCCACCATGTCCTTCGTCGCGCGCTACGGCGGACTGCGGATCTACATTCCGGCGAATCCGGCCCCCGACCATCCGTTCGCCGCGCTGATCGGCTTCGACAACCTGCGCGCCCTCAGCGCCGAGTACGCCGTCGACGGCACGGGGCTTCGCTTCGTGCTGCCCAAGGCCCAACGGGCCCTCGACGCCATCCGCAACGAACAGATCCGCACGGACTACAGCACGGGCAAGTCCATCCGCGCGCTGGCCGCGGAACACAGCCTCGTGGAACGCCAGGTCTCACGCATCGTCGCGGACATTTCGCTCTGACCCGGAGGCCGGGCGGCAGGGCCCGGCCTCCTCACAGGAAAACTCTGGGGACAGTTTCCGGACAAGCCCCCTGTTATCCACAGCGGGAGCGACCTCGCCCAAGTTGTTCCTGTTTTGATAGCACCGCGAAAGCACAGGAGCACACAGTGTCCGGGGTGTGACAAGTTGTTGTCAGGCAAGGGAAAAAGTGCCCTGTCCACAGGGCGGGTTTACCCTTATCTACTACTACTAACTTAAATAAGAAGAATAAATAGAGAAGAGAGCAGGAAGCCCGCGCCCGAAAAAGAGGCCGGGCGAGGGGTCGAAGGGTTAGCCCGGTAGGTCGAATCTGTCTCGGTTGATACGATTTTTCTCAAAGCGCCGATCCCCAGGGCGTTGGAGACAAGATGGACCCGAGCAACCCTCCAGGCGCCGGCGAGGCGCTGTACCGCCTCATGGTGCGCATCCGCGCCTTCGAGAACGCCGCCGAAACCGCCAGCCAGGGCGGGGTCAGCGCCTACGGCCAGCAGGCGGGCGGCGCCGCCAGGGTGCGCGGGCCGCTGCACCTGTCAACCGGGCAGGAAGCGGTGCCGGCGGGCGTGTGCGCCCACCTGCGCGCGAGCGACTACCTCACCTCCACGCACCGCGGCCACGGCCACACGCTGGCCAAGGGCGCGGACCTCACGCGGATGATGTGCGAGCTGTTCGGCAAGGCCACGGGCTTCAACGGCGGCAAGGGCGGCTCGATGCACATCGCGGACTTCTCGGTGGGCATGCTGGGCGCCAACGGCGTGGTCGCGGCGGGGCTACCGATCGCGGTCGGTGCGGCGCATGCGCAAAAGCTCTTGAAGCACGGCGACGACATCACGGTCTGCTTTTTCGGCGACGGCGCGATCAACCGCGGCCCGTTCCTCGAAGCGCTGAACTGGGCCCGCGTGTACGACCTGCCCGTGCTCTTCGTCTGCGAGGACAACCGCTGGAGCGCCACCACCGCGAGCGGCCCGATGACGGCCGGCGACGGCGCCTCGGCGCGCGCCGCGTCGATGGACATCGCGGCCACGCAGGTCGACGGCAACGACGTGTTCGCGGTGCATGCCGCCGCCGCGCGTCTGGTGGCCGAGGTGCGCAGCGGCGCGGGGCCGCGCCTGCTGCACGCGCTCACCTACCGCGTGAAGGGCCATGTGTCGGTCGATCTCGCGGCCTACCGCGACCCGGCCGAGCTGGCCGCCGCGCTGGAGACCGACCCGATCGCGCGCGCCCGCGGCCACCTGCTGGACACCGGCGTGGCCGCCGCAACGCTGGACGCCATCGAGAACGCCGCGCGCGACGAGGTGGACACGGCCCTGGCCGTGGCCGACGCGGCGCCCTGGCCCGAGGCGAGCGCCGCCTTCACCGACGTGCAGACCACGGGAGCAGGCCAATGGCTGTGACGACGCTGAGTTATTCCGAAGCCGCCGTGCGCGCGCTGCAGCAGGAGATGGACGCCGACCCGCGCGTGGTCGTGCTCGGCGAGGACGTGGGCCGCGGCGGCATCTTCGGCCAGTACAAGGGGCTGCAGCAGCAGTACGGCGCCGAACGCGTGATCGACACGCCGATCAGCGAGGCCGCGATCATGGGCGCCGGCGTGGGCATGGCGCTCGCGGGGCTGCGCCCCGTGGTCGAGATGCGCGTGGTCGACTTCGCGCTGTGCGGCATGGACGAGCTGGTGAACCAGGCCGCGAAGAACCGCTTCATGTTCGGCGGCCAAGGCCGCGTGCCGCTGGTGGCGCGGATGCCGGGCGGCATCTGGGACGCCTCGGCCGCGCAGCATTCGCAATCGCTCGAGGCGTGGTTCGCGCACCTGCCGGGCGTGGTGGTGGTGAGCCCCTCGACGCCACAGGACAACCACGGCCTGCTGCGTGCGGCGCTGCAGTGCGGCGACCCGGTGGTCTACATCGAGCACAAGACGCTGTGGGGCCTGCGCGGCGAGGTGGACGACACACTGGCCGTGCCACTGGGCCAGGCGGCGCGCGTGCGCGAAGGCAACGCGCTCACGCTCGTGAGCTGGAGCAAGCAGATGCAGCCTTGCGCCGCGGCCTGCGACGCGCTGGCGGCCGAGGGCATCGCGGTCGATCTGATCGACCTGCGCACACTGTGGCCGTGGGACCGCGAGACGGTGCTGTCGTCGTGCGCGCGCACGGGGCGGCTGCTGGTGGTGCACGAGGCGGTGCAGGCCGCGGGCTTCGGCGCCGAGATCGCCGCGAGCGCGGCCGAGGCCACGGGCTGCCGCGTCGCGCGGCTGGGCGCGCCGCGCATTCCCGTCGGCTACGCGCCGGTGCTGGAGGCGCAGTCGCGCGTGGGCGTGGACGCGATCGTGGCGGCGGCAAAGAAGCTGGCCGGCTGACCCACAAAGGCACGAACGGCCATGGACCCGCTCTTCTTCAAGCTGGTGCGGGTCGTCAATCTCACGGCGCGGCCGTTCCATGAGCGCGTGGGGCGCGAGCACCAGCTCACGCTGAACGAGTGGCGCGCAATGGCCGTGCTGGCCGCGCAGCCGGGGCTCAGCGCCACACAGGTCGCCGACCTCACCGGCCTGGACAAGATGGCCGTGAGCCGCGCGCTGGCGGGCCTGAAGCGCCACCAGCGCGTGCAGCGCCGCAGCGACCCGACCGACCAGCGCTGCAGCCGCCTGTACCTCACGGCCGCCGGCAAGGCGCTGCACGCCACCGTCGGCGCGCTGGGCCGGCAGCGCGAGGCCGAGCTGTTCGCGGGCGTCGATGCGGGCGAGCTGGCCCGCCTGAGCGACACGCTCGACACGCTGATCCGCGCGGTGGAACGCGCGCCCGATCCCGGCGCGACCGATCAGACGGTGTAGCCGCCGTCCACGCTCAGGTTGGCGCCGGTGACGAAGCCGCCGTCCGGGCCCACGAGGTAGGCAACCATGCCGGCGATTTCTTCGGCGCGGCCGTGGCGCGGCAGCACCATCACGTCGTGCATCGAAGCGGCGCGCGGGCCGGTGGCGGGGTTCATGGCGGTGTCGATCGGGCCGGGCTGCACGTTGTTCACCGTGATGCCGCGCGCGCCGAGGTCGCGCGCCAGGCCACGCGTGAGGCCGACGATGGCGGCCTTGCTCATCGCGTAGACGCTGGCGCCCGCGTCCAGCACGCGCTCGGCGTTGATGCTGCCGATGTTGACGATGCGGCCCGTGCCGTCGCCCATGTGGCGCGCGGCGGCCTGGACGGCCACGAAGGTGGCGCGCACGTTGACGTCGATGGTGCGGTCGAAGTCTTCGAGCGAGAAGGTGTCGAGCTCGCCGCCGAGGTACACGCCGGCGTTGTTCACCAGGATGTCGAGCCGCTCGAAGGCGCGCGCGCCCTGGGCAATGGCGGCCGTGAGCGCGGCGGCGTCGCCGGCGTCGGCACGGATGGCCAGCGCGCGGCCGCCGGCGGCCTGGATCTCGCCGGCGAGCTTGTCGGCTTCGGCTTGGGCGCTGACGTAGGTGAAGGCCACGGCCGCGCCGTCGCGCGCCAGCCGGCGCACGATGGCGGCGCCGATGCCGCGCGAGCCGCCGGTGACGAAGGCGACCTTGCCGGCCAGGACGGGGGAGGAGGAAACAGAGGTGGAAGCCATGATTTTTCCGATCAGTTGGAGGAGGAAGGCCTTCAGTGTCGGAATTCCATTCCCTTTGCGGTAGCCATCAATCGGCCCGATCAGATTCAACCCAAAGTTGAAGATGAGCGACAGAATCACGGCATGGAACCGCTCAATCACCTCGAATCCTTCGTGCAGAGCGCCGAGGGCGGCAGCTTCTCGGCGGCCGCGCGGCGCCTGGGGCTCACGCCCGCGGCGGTCAGCAAGAACGTGGCGCGGCTCGAGACGCGGCTGGGCGTGCGGCTGTTCCAGCGCAGCACGCGGCGGCTCACGCTGACCGAGGCCGGGGAGCGCTTCCTGGCGCAGGTCGGCGGCGCGCTGGCCACGCTGCAGGACGCGGTGGCCGGCCTCGCGCAGGACGATGGCCAGCCCTCGGGCACGCTGAAGGTGAGCATGGGCCAGGCCTTCGGGCGCGAGCATGTGCTGCCGTTCATGGGCGACTTCCTGGCGCGCTACCCGGGCATCGTGCCCGACTGGCATTTCGACAACCAGCAGGTCGACCTGGTCGGCGAGGGCTTCGACGCGGCCATCGGCGGCGGCATTGCGCTGTCGCCCGGCGTGGTGGCGCGCGAGCTGGCGCGCATCCACGTGGTCGCGGTGGCGGCGCCGGCCTACCTGGCGGGGCGTGCGCTGCCCGCGCACCCGTCCGAGCTGGCGCGCTTCGACGTGCTGCTGCGCCGCTCCTCGCCCACGGGCCGGCTGCGGCCGTGGACGCTGCGGCATGCGAGCGGCGAGGAAACCATGGTCGACCTGCCGGCGCGCCCGCGCGCGATCTTCAACGACCCCGAGGCGATCGCGCAGGCGGCGCTGCTGGGGCTCGGCGTGGCGATGCTGCCGATGCCCTTCGTGGAACGCGGCCTGCGCAGCGGGGCGCTGGTGCGGCTGCTGCCCGGGTGGTACCAGGATTCGGGCGCCGTGTGGATCTACTACCCGAGCAAGAAGCTGCTGCCGCCCAAGACGCGGGTGTTCGTCGACTTCGTGCTGGCGCGCTTTCGCGAGGCGCAGTTCGCGCAGCGGATGCAGGTGGGCTGAGCGGCGATGTCCATCGAAGGCCGGGGTTTTTACTCGCGACGCCTTTGGCGCCCCCCTGTACAAAGGCGCGCATGACTTCCATCTCCCGCTCTTCTTCTTCCGTCACTTCATCCACCCGCCGCTTCGCGCTCGTCGCCACGGCGGCGGCCACCCTTGCGCTGCTGGGCGGCACCGCACACGCGCAGGCCACCTGGCCGACCAAGCCGGTGCGCATCGTCGTGCCCTTCGCGGCCGGCGGCACCACCGACATCCTGGCGCGCGCCGTGGCGCCCGAACTCTCGAAGGCCTTCGGCCAGCAGTTCATCGTGGACAACCGCGCGGGCGCGGGCGGCAACGTGGGCGCCGAGATCGTCGCGCGCTCGGCCAACGACGGCTACACGCTGCTGATGGGCACGGTGGGCACGCACGGCATCAACCGCGCGCTGTACCCCAAGCTGCCCTTCGACCCGATCAAGGACTTCGTGCCGATCACCCTGGTGGCCGCGGTGCCGAACGTGATGGAGATGAACGCCGAAAAGGCCAAGTCGCTGAACATCCGCAACGTGCAGGACTTCCTCAAGTACGCCAAGGCCAACCCGGGCAAGCTCAACATGGCCTCGAGCGGCAGCGGCACGTCGATCCACCTGGCGGGCGAGCTGTTCAAGAGCATGACGGGCACCTTCATGACGCACATCCCGTACCGGGGCTCGGGCCCGGCGCTGCTCGACCTGGTGGGCGGCAGCGCCGACCTGATGTTCGACAACCTGCCTTCGTCGATGGCGCAGATCAAGGGCGGCAAGCTCACGCCGCTGGCCGTGACCAGCGCCCAGCGCTCGCCCGCGCTGCCCGATGTGCCGACGGTGGCAGAAGCCGGCGGCCCCGCGCTCAAGGGCTACGAGGCGAGCTCATGGTTCGGGCTGCTGGCGCCGGCCGGCACGTCGCCGGAGATCGTGAACCGCATCCAGCAGGAAGTGGCCAAGTCGCTGGGCACGCCGGCGATCAAGGAAAAGATGCTGGCCCAGGGCGCGATCCCGAGCGGCAATTCGCCGGCGGACTTCACGAAGCTCATTGCGAGTGAGCATGTGAAGTGGGCCAAAGTCGTGAAAGATTCGGGCGCGAAAGTGGACTGATCGTCTGGACCGGGGGGCTCAGGTCCCCCAAGTCACATCCTTGCTCTCGGCCTGCGAGTCCTTGAGCATGTGCAGCAGCGGCGCGGCGCGCTGGTGCAGGCCGACATGCTGCTTCTCGGCATCGGCGTCGTGGCCTTCGACGACGTGTTCGTCGTGGTTGTGCGGCGCGGGCTTGCTGCTTTCGAGCGCCAGTGCGGCTTCGAGGGCGGCAATGGCGCCGGGGATCTGCTCGACCGTGATGATGCCCTGCGGCGCGGCCGGCTTGCCGACGATGTCGAGCAGCTGGCGCGCATGCACCTCGAGCATCACGAAGTCTGGGGCGGCCCGGGATTTGAAGCGGTAGAGCATGGTGGTGGTGTCCTCACTTATTTGTAGATGTAGTCACGGGCAAAAGGGTACACCGATTGCGCACCGCGCAAGGCACCGTGTTCGACCTTGCCGTCGGGCTTGGTCGACAGCATCTGGTGCAGCGAGATCCAGCCCTGCTCGAAGCTCATCGCCGAGCCCGCGAGGTACAGGCGGTAGGCGCGAAGAATGCGCTCGGCGTTCTCGCCCTGGCGCCCGCCGCTGCGGCCCAGCACTTCGCGCGCGGCATCGAGCTGCGCCTCGAGGGCGTCGGACCACGCCCACAGCGTGCGCGCGTAGTGCGGGCGCAGGCTCTCGGTGTCGACCATCTCCAGCCCGGCCGCCGCGGTCTCGCGCAGCACGTGCGTCACGTGCAGCAGCTCGCCGCCGGGGAAGATGTACTTCTCGATGAAGTCGCCCATGCCCGCGCCGAGCTGGCGGTAGTTCAGCTCGCCCGAGGTGATGCCGTGGTTGAGCACCAGCCCGCCCGGCTTGAGCAAGGTGTGGATCTTGTGGAAATAGGTCGGCATGTTGGCCGCGCCCACGTGCTCGAACATGCCCACCGACGAGATCTTGTCGAAGGGCTGGTCGTCGGGCAGTTCGCGGTAGTCGCGCAGCTCCACGCGCACGCGACCCTGCAGCCCTTTTTCCTCGATGAGCCGCTGCACATGCGCGTGCTGGTTCTTCGACAGCGTGATGCCCGTGGCGTCCACGCCGTAGTGCTCGGCCGCCCACAGCAGCAGCGCGCCCCAGCCCGAGCCGATGTCCAGGTAGCGCTCGCCGGGCTGCAGCATGAGCTTGCGGCAGATGTGGTCGAGCTTGGCCTCCTGCGCCTGCGCCAGCGTGAGTTCGGGCGTACGGAAGTAGGCGCATGAATAGACGCGGCGCGGGTCCAGCCACAGCGCGTAGAAATCGTCGGAGACGTCGTAGTGGAACTCGATCTGCGCGGCGTCCTTGCGCAGCGAGTGCGAGCCGCGCGACTTGGCGCGGCGCTGCAGGCGGCTCCACCAGGTGGTGTCGGTCTCGGCCGGGTTGCCGGGCAACAGGCCGACGGTGGCGTCGATCAGGTCGCGCATGGCGCCCTCGATCTGCACCTTGCCCTCGACGTAGGCCTCGCCGATGGCCCCGACCTGCCGGCCGGCCAGCTTGGCCAGCACCGACCACTCCTTGAAAGCCAGCGTCACGCGTGAACCCGCCTGGGCGACCCGGCGCCCGTCGGGCAGCTCCAGTGCGATGGGCACGGGCAGCGAGGCCAGCTGCGACTCGATCTTGGGTATCAAGTGTTGCATGCGTCCATGGTATTGATTTTTCCAAGGATTTGCATGACATCGCGCAGCCGCGCGGGCCGCAGGCCTCTGCAGAGAAGCCCTCGTTGACAACAGATTGTTTATGCCTAAACTATTCAACCATGAACAGCTTGACCTCCCCCCGCCTCGCGCCCGCCTCGGACCTCCAGCGCATCCTGTGCATCGGTGGGGGTCCAGCCGGCCTGTATTTCGCCCTGCTGATGAAGGCCCGCAACCCGGCGCTGCAGATCACCGTGGTCGAACGCAACCGCCCCTTCGACACCTTCGGCTGGGGCGTGGTGCTCAGCGACCAGACGCTGGGCAACCTGCGCGAAGCCGACGGCCCGACTGCCGCGCTCATCGGCAACGAGTTCCACCACTGGGACGACATCCAGGTCTTCTTCAAGGACCGCCAGGTGCGCTCGGGCGGCCACGGCTTCTGCGGCATCGGCCGCAAGCGCCTCCTGAACATCCTGCAGGAACGCTGCCTCGAACTCGGCGTGGAGCTGGTCTTCGAAACCGACGCCACCGACGACCAGGCCATTGCCGCGCAGTACAAGGCCGACCTCGTCATTGCGAGCGACGGCCTCAACAGCCGCATCCGCCAGCGCTATGCCGACGTGTTCAAGCCCGACATCGACCTGCGCAACTGCCGCTTCGTGTGGCTGGGCACGCACCAGACCTTCGACGCCTTCACCTTCGCCTTCGAACAGACCGAGCACGGCTGGTTCCAGGCGCACGCCTACCAGTTCGACGACAAGACCTCGACCTTCATCGTCGAGACGCCCGAGGCCGTGTGGAAGGCCCACGGCCTCGACCAGATGGAGCAGCCCGAGGCCATCGCCTTCTGCGAGAAGCTGTTCGCCAAGTACCTGGGCGGCCACGCGCTCATCAGCAACGCCACGCACCTGCGCGGCTCGGCCAACTGGATCCGCTTTCCGCGCGTGGTCTGCGAGCGCTGGACGCACCGCATCGACGTCGAAGGCCGCTCGGTGCCCGTCGTGCTCATGGGCGACGCCGCGCACACGGCACACTTCTCGATTGGCTCGGGCACCAAGCTCGCGCTCGAAGACGCGATCGACCTGGCCAACGAATTCGAACAGGGCGGCACGCTCGACCATGTGCTCGAAGGCTATGAAGCACGACGCAGCGTCGAGGTGCTGAAGATCCAGAACGCCGCGCGCAACTCGACCGAGTGGTTCGAGAACGTGCCACGCTACACGGGCATGGAGATCGAGCAGTTCGCCTACTCGCTGCTCACGCGCTCGCAGCGCATCAGCCACGAGAACCTGCGCGTGCGCGACACGCAATGGCTCGGCGGCTACGAGCAGTGGCTGGCAGGCGGCAAGGCGATGGCGCCGATGCTGATGCCGCTGAAGGTGCGCGGCCTCGAACTCAAGAACCGCATCGTGGTCTCGCCGATGGCGACCTACAGCGCGGTCGACGGCGTGCCGCAGGATTTCCTGCTGGTGCACCTGGGCGCGCGCGCGCTCGGCGGCGCCGCGATGGTGTGCGTCGAGATGACGAGCCCGACGCCCGAAGGCCGCATCACGCCGGCTTGCACGGGCCTGTACAACGACACGCAGCAGGCCGCGTTCAAGCGCATCGTCGACTTCGTGCACACGCAGTCGAGCGCCAAGATCGCGATGCAGCTCGGCCACAGCGGCCCCAAGGGCTCGACGCGCGTGGGCTGGGAAGGCACCGACGAACCCCTCGAAAGCGGCAACTGGCCGGTGCTCGGCGCGAGCGCCCTGCCCTACGGTGAACAGAACCAGCTGCCGGCCGCGATCACGCGTGCCGAGATGGACACGCTGCGCGACCAGTTCGTCGACTCGACACGCCGGGCGGTCGAGTGCGGCTTCGACTGGCTCGAGCTGCACTGCGCGCACGGCTACCTGCTGTCGGCCTTCATCAGCCCGCTCACCAACCTGCGCACCGACGAGTACGGCGGCGACATCGAAGCACGCTGCCGCTACCCGCTCGAAGTGTTCCGCGCGATGCGCGCCGTGTGGCCGGCCGACAAGCCGATGAGCGTGCGCATCTCGGCCCACGACTGGGCGCCTGGCGGCAACACCGATGCCGATGCCGTGGTGGTCGCGCGCCTCTTCAAGGAGGCCGGTGCCGACTTCATCGACGTGTCCTCGGGCCAGACCACGCGCGCCGCCAAGCCCGTGTACGGTCGCATGTACCAGACGCCGTTCGCCGACCGCATCCGCAACGAGGTCGGCATCTCAACCATCGCGGTGGGCGCCATCACCGACGCCGACCAGGCCAACAGCATCATCGCGGCCGGCCGCGCCGACCTGTGCGCCGTGGCGCGCCCGCACCTGGCCGACCCGGCCTGGACGCTGCACGAGGCCGCCAAGCTGCAAAGCCGCGACGTCGATTGGCCCAAGCAGTACCTGAGCGGCCGCGACCAGATGTACCGCGAGATCGCCAAGCAGCAGCAGATCGCCGCAGCCACCGCTGCCGCAGGCCGCGCGGCCGACGCCGAAGAGACACACTGACATGGACCTCGAAGCACGCGCCCACAGCGAGCACCCCGAGGCGCTGCGCCTCTGGCTGCGCCTGCTCACCTGCACGCAGCTGGTGGAAAAGCAGGTGCGCAACGGCCTGCGCGCGCAGTTCGCCACCACGCTGCCGCGCTTCGATCTCATGTCGCAACTCGAGCGCTCGCCCGACGGGCTGAAGATGAACGAGCTCTCGCGCCGCATGATGGTCACGGGCGGCAACGTCACCGGCATCACCGACCAGCTCGTGACCGAAGGGCTGGTGGAGCGCATCAACGTCGAGGGCGACCGCCGCGCCTGGCGCGTGCGCCTCACGCCGCGCGGACGCAAGCTCTTCAACGAGATGGCGCAGCAGCACGAAGACTGGATCGTCGAGGCTTTCTCGAGCCTCAACCCCAAGGAGATCGCGCAGCTTCACAAGCTGCTCGGCAAGGTCAAGCAACATTCCCACAGCAGCCAATTGGCGGAGACCGCATGAAGCACTACATCGGCGCAAGCAATCCCATGCGCGCGCAATTCGAACCCAAGGCCGACTACAAGGCCGAGCACTTTGCCTGGCGCTACGAGGCCGGCGTCGGCACCATCACGCTGAACCGCCCCGAGCGCAAGAACCCGCTGACCTTCGATTCGTACGCCGAGCTGCGCGACCTGTTCCGCGCGCTGACCTACGCGACCGACGTGAAGGTGATCGTCGTCACCGGCGCTGGCGGCAACTTCTGCTCGGGCGGCGACGTGCATGAAATCATCGGCCCGCTGACCGGCATGCGCATGCCCGAGCTGCTCGAGTTCACGCGCATGACGGGCGACCTCGTGAAGGCCATCCGCAACTGCCCGCAGCCCATCGTCGGCGCGATCGACGGCGTGTGCGCCGGCGCCGGCGCGATGATCGCGCTGGCCTGCGACCTGCGCTACGGCACGCCCGCCACGCGCACCGCCTTCCTCTTCACCCGCGTGGGCCTGGCCGGCGCCGACATGGGCGCCTGCGCGCTGCTGCCGCGCGTGATCGGCCAGGGCCGCGCCTCGGAGCTGCTGTTCACCGGCCGCGCCATGACCGCCGACGAAGGCCAGGCCTGGGGCTTCTTCAACGCACTGCACGACAGCGCCTCGCTGCTCGACGCCGCCACCAAGGTCGCGCGCGACCTGGCCGAAGGCCCGAGCTTCGCGCACGGCATGACCAAGACGATGCTCGCGCAAGAGTGGTCGATGACCATCGACCAGGCCATCGAGGCCGAAGCGCAGGCGCAGGCGATCTGCATGCAGACCGAAGACTTCAAGCGCGCCTACGAGGCCTTCGCGGCCAAGCGCAAGCCGGTGTTCGGCGGAGACTGATGCGCATCATGATGACCAAGATCCCCGCCCCACCTTCGACCGCGCACCTCGCGCTGCCGTTCTTCGACGACGCGCACCGCGCGCTCGCCAACGACCTGCTGCCCTGGTGCGCCGCCCAGGAGATCGATGAGCGCGACGACCGCGCGGCCTGCCGCGAATGGGTGCGCCGCCTCGGCGACGCCGGCTGGCTGCGCTACGCGGTGCCCGGCAGTGCCGGCGGCGCGCTCGAGCGCCTCGATTCACGCGCGCTCGTGCTGCTGCGCGAAACGCTCGGCTACCACTCGCCACTGGCCGACTTCGCGTTCGCGATGCAGGGCCTGGGCAGCGGTGCGATCACGCTGGACGGCACGCCCGAGCAGCAGTCGCATTACCTCACGGCCGTGGGCCAGGGCAAGAAGATCGCGGCCTTCGCGCTCAGCGAACCCGAAGCCGGCTCCGACGTCGCAGCGATGGCGATGCGCGCCGAGCCCACCGCCGACGGCTGGCGCCTGAACGGCGAGAAGACCTGGATCAGCAACGGCGGCATCGCCGACTTCTACTGCGTGTTCGCCAAGACCGACCCCACGGCCGGCACGCGCGGCATCACGGTGTTCATCGTCGACGCGACGACGCCGGGGCTCGACACCTCGGCCCACATCGACGTGATGGCGCCGCACCCGCTGGCCACCCTGCGCTTCGACAACTGCGTCGTGCCGCGCACGGCGCAGCTGGGCACGCTGAACGGCGGCTTCAAGCTCGCGATGCGCACGCTCGACATCTTCCGCGCCTCGGTGGCCGCCGCCGCGCTCGGCATGGGGCGCCGCGCGCTGGCCGAAGCCATCGCGCATGCCAAGGGTCGCCGCATGTTCGGCCAGACGCTGGCCGACTTCCAGCTCACGCAGGCCAAGCTCGGCGAGATGGCCGCGCTGATCGACAGCGCCGCGCTGCTCACCTACCGCGCCGCCTGGATGCGCGACGACGCGGAGCGCCGCGGCGCGCCGGCAGTCGGCGACGTGTCGGCCGCTGCGGCCATGGCCAAGATGTGCGCCACCGAGAACGCGAGCCGCGTGATCGACATGGCGCTGCAGATGCATGGTGGCCTCGGCGTGAAGGTCGGCACCAAGATCGAAAGCCTGTACCGGGACATCCGCTCGCTGCGCATCTATGAAGGCGCAACGGAAGTCCAGCAACTGATCATCGGCAAATCCGTTTTGCGGGGGTGAAACCGTGTCTGCCCAAGTCGATCGCTTCGTTCATGACCGCCTGCCGCCTGCCGCGCAGCTGCCGGTCTTTCGCTACGACCTGCCCGAGCTGCAGTTCCCCGACCAGCTGAACCTGGTCGAGGAGCTGCTGGACAAGGCGGTCGCCAAGGGCTTCGGCGACCGGCCGATGCTGCGCTCGCCCGCCGGCGTGCTCACCTACGCCCAGGCGGGCGTCGAGGTGAACCGCATCGCCCAGGTGCTGGTCGAGGATCTCGGGCTCGTGCCCGGCAACCGCGTGCTGCTGCGCGGCGGCAACTCGGTGTGGATGGCGCTCTCGTGGCTCGCCGTGGTCAAGGCCGGGCTGATCGCGGTGGCGACCATGCCGCTGCTGCGCGCCAAGGAGCTCGGCGAGATCATCGAAAAATCGCAGCCCGTGGCCGCGTTGTGCGAAGGCCGCCTGCTCGAGGAGCTGGTGGCCGCGCAGAAGGCGCACCCGGTGCTCGCGACGGTGATTGCCTTCAACCAGCCCGACGCGCCCGATTCGCTGTCGGCCCGCGCGGCAAGCAAGAGCGGTGTGTTCCCCGCCTGCCCCACGGCGGCCGACGACATCGCGCTGCTGGCCTTCACCTCGGGCACCACGGGCAAGCCCAAGGCACCCGTCACCACGCACCGCGACGTGGTCGCCATGTGCCAGACCTGGCCGCGCCACGTGCTGCGCGCGCGCAGCGACGACATCGTGGTCGGCACGCCGCCGCTGGCCTTCACCTTCGGGCTCGGCGGCTTGCTGATCTTCCCGATGTGGGCTGGTGCTTCGGTGTACTTTCCCGAGGGCGCTTTCTCGCCCGAGGCGCTCGTGAAGCTCATCAACGAGGTCGGCGCGACCATCTGCTACACCGCGCCCACCTTCTATCGCCAGATGGCGCCCTTCGTCCGGCAGCACGGGGCGCCGAGCCTGCGCATCTGCGTGAGCGCAGGCGAGGCGCTTCCCGACGCCACGCGCCAGCTCTGGAAGGAGACCACCGGCATCGAGATGCTCGACGGCATCGGCGGCACCGAGGTGTTCCACATCTACATCTCGGCCGCCGGCGACGAAGTGCGCCGCGGCGCCGTCGGCAAGGCGGTGCCGGGGTTCACCGCCAAGGTGGTCGACGACCAGGGCAACGACGTGCCGCGCGGCACGGTCGGCAAGCTGGCGCTGCAAGGCCCGGTCGGTTGCCGCTACCTCGACGATCCGCGCCAGGCCGACTACGTGAAGAACGGCTGGAACTACCCCGGCGACTCGTTCGTGCAGGATGACGACGGCTACTTCTTCTATCAGGCGCGTGCGGACGACATGATCATCACGGCCGGCTACAACGTCGGCGGCCCGGAGGTGGAGGATGCGCTGCTCAAGCACCCGGCCGTGGCCGAGTGCGGCGTGATCGGCAAGCCCGACACCGACCGGGGCATGATCGTGAAGGCCTTCTGCGTGCTCAAGCCCGGCAACACCGGCGACGCAGCGATGGTGAAGGCCCTCCAGGACCACGTGAAAGCCACCATCGCCCCCTTCAAGTACCCGCGGGAGATCGAGTTCGTGACGGCGCTGCCGCGCACCGAAACCGGCAAACTCCAGCGCTTCAAATTGAGACAACTCAACAGCAACACACCATCATGACGAACAAACTCATTCAGCCCCCGGGCTGGCTGCCCCCGAAGGGCTATGCAAACGGCATCGCGGCGCGCGGCACCCAGGTGTTCGTCGGCGGCCAGATCGGCTGGAATGCCCAGCAGCAGTTCGAATCCGACGACTTCATCGACCAGTGCGGCCAGGCGCTGCGCAACATCGCCGAGGTGCTGCGCGAAGCCGGTGCCGGCCCCGAGCACATGGTGCGCATGACCTGGTACGTGACGGACCGCGACGAGTACAGCCGGCGCCTGTCCGAGCTCGGCCCGGTCTACCGCGACGCGCTGGGCCGCAACTTCCCGGCCATGACCTGCGTGCAGGTGGCGGCGCTGGTGGAGCATCGCGCGAAGGTGGAGATCGAGGTGACGGCGGTCATTCCGGACTGATCCTGCGCTTGGGCTGTGCGTCAGCGCAGTCTTCAGGTGCTGCTGCGACGCACGTTCTCGAGACCGGCCTCTTTGTGGGGCTCGTCCGGAAACAGAAAAGCCCTCTTCGCGAGGGCTTTTTTTGTGTCGAATTTCGACTGGAAATTTCCAAAAGAATTCGGCCAAAGAAAAAGGCCCTTTGATTTCTCAAAGGGCCTTTTAAATTGGTTGCGCGAGGGGGATTTGGACAAGAGAGACTTGTCGCGATCCCCAACAGCAGCGCGCGCGGTCGCTGAGACGGCCGCCTACGCCGGATCTTCGGGGTGGGCGACGGGCTCAAGGAAACGAGCTGCAGCTGCCTGAGGCGAAAGCGCTCGCAGATGCGCGTCGCGAGCCAGATCCGCAGCCAACTCTTCGAGCTGCTGGGTGTCCACCGTGCGCCAGTGGGACTTCAGGCGTTGGGCGCAGTAGTAGACCCATATGTCGGTAGGAATCTCGTCGTCCATGGATTAAATAGTACTGTATATTTATCCAGTGTCAACGCTCATCGCCTACGAGGTCTTCCGCACCCGCTTCGAGGGTGGAAAGCTCCAGTCTGCGGAGGCGATCAAGCACACCCGCAGGGTCGGCAACCTCAACTACATGGAACGCGTCTACGACCCGCGGCCAGGTCGCAGCATCTACCTCGCGACGCTCCTTCAGCCGGACGGCGAAACGTACGTCATCCCAGCGCTCGACCGGGCGCGGCTGCGGAAGATTCAGGGCGGCATCCTGATATCCGGCATCGAGATCAAGCCGCGCGGCATCGGCTCGAAAAACATCAAGTCCGACGACTACCCGCAGACGTGGTTTTGCCGACCGGTCGTAATTCCACGTGGCGGGTTTGACGATGATGCGGAGCGGTATGGCAACCCTGCCGAATCGAGGCGCCAAGCGCGCGAACGCGAGCTTGAGCAATCGCTTGAGGCGCGGAGCATCGCCGAGACACTGACGAAGAGGCCGACGCGCCGGATGCCCTATGACCCCGCGACGGCCTGCGGTCGCTCGCCGGGGTACTTTTGAGTCGCCATGTGCAGCAACTATGAAACCGTCAGCCGCGCAGACCGCTTGCTGTCGTTCTTCGGAGTCATCCGTGAAGACGATGAGCGGCCCGTGCTCACCTGGCCGACCGGCATGGCACCCTTTATCCGGCTGGCCGAGGACGGATCGGGAAACCGGCGCGTCGACGACGGCGCGTTCGGACTGCTGCCCGGCTTCGCCAAAGAGCTGGCATACGGGCGCAAGACCTACAACGCGAAGGCCGAGACCATCGCGAAGCTGCCCAGCTACCGGAGCGCATGGCGCCTCGGGCAACGCTGCGTGATTCCCGCCGAAGCCATCTTCGAGCCCTACTACGAGACCGCCGAAAGCAAGCCCGTGCGATATCGCATCCAGCAACCTGGCGAGGTGCCGCTCGGCCTCGCGGGGATCTGGGAAAAGTGGCCCAACCCGGAAACGGGCGAAGTGCTATTCAGCTTCGCGATGATCACGATCAACGCAGATGGACACCCCGTAATGTCGCGCTTTCACAGGCCCGACGACGAGAAGCGGATGGTGGTCATCCTCGACCCTGAGGACTACGACGACTGGCTGACCTGTCCGGTGCACCACGCACCGCAGTTCCTTCAGCAGTGGATGGGCCAGCTCGACACCTACCCCGCACCATTGGCGCCGCGGCCGAAGAAAGAAAGGCCTGCCGGCGAGCGGGAGCCCAAGCGCGCAGCCAAAGGTACGCCGACGCAGCCACCGCCGCAGCTCGACCTCTTCTAGATTGAGGCTGCTGGCTCCGAGGTCGGAGGCGCTGGCGGCAAGGGAGGCGGCTGGTATGAAGCGACACGCTGAGCGTGCTCTTGTCGTTCCTTGTCCAGTTCATTCTTGCGTGCTTGCAATCTCTCATGGAGCGCCGCGGCACCAGGGAGACTGGACGTGTGCCCCGTCTCCTTAAAAAGCCTGATGCCCAGCTGCACAGCATCGATCCCGAGACCAACGTAGTGCCACTGCCGATCTGAGAAATATTCAGGATGGTCCGGGGGGTCGTAGTAGGTGTGCCAGTCGCTCAGATCGACGCGGATGGCTTTGTGCTTCTCTTCGAACGTGAGAACGTCAACCATCAGGACTGCAGGAAGAGACTGCCAGTCGACGCCTTGAATCTCGTCCGGCTTGAAGGCATCGACGTGAACTGTGGGCTCACATATCCCTCCGACCCCCGCCGGGCGTCCTTCGTCATATCCGTCGTCATAGCTTGCGGTCAGGCAGATGGTGGCGAACTCTACGAGAGCTGGCGAGACCTGCACAGCAAGGTACTGAGACCGGCGCCGGTCATCGCGCGCTGACGCAGCAACTGCTCCGCGCGTCGTGAGACGCGAGGTAAGCCACGCCGACATCACCCCCGACACCCCACCGACAAACGCCGCCCAGACCTCTGCACTCATAGAACCTCCAAATGTGGGCGCCTTTATATCTCCAAGAACATAAAACCCGTAAGAATCCGTAATAAATTCACCATGTGAAAGCGATCGCCAACCCAGTCGTGCCGCGGGTTGGCGACTCGCCGACCGGGTCGTAAAAACCGCGACCCGAAGCGCGCGGGCTCGGTGGGGGCTAGACCGCGCGCCAGGGGGTGCAGGCGGCCCGCTGGCCATGGCCGGCCTCGGTCAAGGCGGGAGGGGTCCGCGAAGGGGCCTGGCAGGCCCGTAGACGCGCCGAGTGCGCGGCGGCAGGGCGCGGAGACACCGGGACGAAAAAAAGGGCGCTGCGTGCGCCCTTGGGGTTGGTTGATGGCGGCTTCAGGCCGCGGCGGCCACACCTGGCGGCTCGATGAACCGCACCAGTTCCTCGCCGGCCCAGTCGTTCAGCTCGCGGAAGCGCTGCATGAGCGGCCGGATCTCGTTCTCGATGAACACGGCCAGAGCCTGGGGCGCATTGCCGAAGCCGCCGGCATTGGTCGGCACCATGCCCAGCAGGCCCGGCGGCACGCGGTGTGCGGCCAGCACGTCATCCTTGCTCACGTTCTTGATCGCAGCGAAGTCGTCCTTGGCCGCCACCTCGCTCACGGGGATCAACTTCAGCCCGTCGGCCTTGCCGCCCGGCATGTGCAGGAACAGATTGCGGAAGTTGCCCGGCCCCTTCGAGTCCTTCAACGCCTTGCGCAGCGCGTTCGCGTCATCGTTGTCGACCTGCCCCTCGGTCAGATAGAGGATGAAGCCCGCGTGCGAGCCGTTCGCGTAGTACTTGCGCCGGAACATCGTGGCCGCCTCGTTCAGCCAGGCCGACTGCAGCGCGCTGATGTACTCGGGCAGGCCATAGATCTCTTGATTGACATCGTCCTCGCGCAGGTGGAAGACCGAGCCGGTTGGAAACTCGTGCTCTTGAAGCCAGCCGCGCACGAAGAAATAGTGGCCTGCCTCCTGGCCGCGCCGGGTGAACTTCGCGAGCGCGTGCCGCAGCTCCAACGGCCGCCCCGTGTAGGCGCGCGGCTGCTCGACGTATGCATTGCCGAAGACAAGAAAGTCCAGCGCCATGGCGCCGAACGTCGCGGCCGACAGCCGCGGATGCGGCATGAACAGCGACTTCAGCAGGTTGCGCTTCAGGTAGATCGCCGAGCCGTGGTGCGGCGACGCGCGGAATGCGCTCGCCAGCCCTTCCCACGGCAATGGCGGCTCGTACCAGCGGCCGTTGAACATGCTCTCGACATAGTCCAGCAGCTGGATGCGGCTCACCGGCTCAGGATCGCCGAAGCTGAACGCCTCGACGGTGCTTCCATCGCTCTGCGTCATCAGCGTGGCGGCCGTGACCGCCGGCGGGGTGCGGACCAATTCGCGGCCGTGGCCGTTCTTGCGTTTGCTCATCCAAAAATCTCCATGCGAGAGTTGCCGCCGACCACGTCGCCGGCCAGTGTTTCGTTGTCGAGCGCGTGCATCGTTGCCCACGCAAGATCTGCGTGGCCCGTCACTTCGGAGCGCCCCGAGTCGTATGTCACGTTCCGGCCGCTGGCCGTCAGCACGCGTTTGATGGCCATGAAGGCCGCAGCGATGTCGGTCCAGCCGGCGTCAAACTCCAGACGGCCCTTGTGGATCACCTGCTGTGCCTTGAGCACGAGGCGCTGTTTCACCTCGATGCTGTACTGGTAGCCCTTCACCTGGGGAAAGAACTTCTTGACGATCTGGTGCACGCCTTCGCCGAGGCCGGTCTTGTCGATGCCGATGTGCACGACGTTGTATTGCTGGGTGATGCGCCGGATCGCCTCGGCCTGGGCCTCGAAGTCGGAGCCCTTGAACTGCTCGCGGTGCAGGATGCGGAACTTGCCGCCAGGGGTGCGCGGCGGAGCGACCACCACGAGCGCGGCGGCGTCGCCCTTGTCCGAGGGGTCATAGCCCACCCAGACGGGGTTGTGGGCGTAGGGCCGAAGCCAAAGCGGCTTGACGTCACTCCACGTCTCCCAGCTGTCGACCATGCATGCCTGCATCTGCGCCAACGTGAACAGCGACAGGCTGTCGTCGATGAACTGGCACATGAAGAGGTTCGCGAACTCGTCGAGGCTGTATTCCTCGCGCAGCTCGGCGATGTCGAACAGGTCGAAGCCCATCGCCACCGCGTCTTCCACCGTGACGATGTCGCGCCACTTGCGATCCAACCCCAGGGCGCCGCCGCGCAGCGCCTTGTGGGTCGTGTCGATGCGAACGTGGTCTTTCTTCGCCCGACCCTTGTTCCTGTCGTCGCCGGTCCAGAAGCCATAGGCTTCGTGCGACATCGCCGATGGCGTGCTGAAGTAGGTCTTTCGCCAGTGCTTGTGCGAGGCCATCGCGCTGGCCAGCTTGTTGATGGTCCTGAAGCGCGGAACCCAAAAGAATTCATCGAAGTAGAAGTCGCCGTGGTACGACTGGGCCGTCATCGCGTTCGTGCCCAGGAACATCAGCTCTGCACCGTTCCACAGCTTGATGTTCTCGCCCTTGAGCTCGACGTCCACCTCTTTCGCGAAGTCGACGATGTAGCTGCGGAACTGGTGGGCCTGCGCCTTCGAGGCCGACAGGAAAAGCTTGTTGCGCCCCTCTTTCGCAGCTGACAGCAGCGCTTCGCGAGAGAAATAGAACGTCGCCCCGATCTGCCGCGCCTTAAGGATCGCGCGCAGGCGCTGGTATTGCTGATCGAACCACGTTTGATGAAAGGGAAAGTTCGACTCGCGCAGCTTCGTTTCGAGCAGCGCGATTTGGTCTTCGCTGAACTCGTTGCGCTTGGGCTTACGTTTCGGTGCAGCGTTGCGCGCGGCGATGTTCGGATTCAGATCGCCTTCGCGCCCGGTCTGCTGGTACTTCTCCACGCGCGCGGTGCGCTCCAGCTGCCGCCCCAACAGGTCGATTTCCTTGTAGTCGCCGCCGGTCTTCTCCGTCTTCAGGATGAGCTGGATCAGCCGCACTTCGAGCGCACCATTGACGCGGTCGAGCGGTTGCGCGTCATCCCACTTGTCCGCCTCCTTCCAGCCGTACACGGTCGACGCTGGCACGCCCAGGTGCTCGGCGATCTGCTTGACCTTCCAGCCGGTCCAAGCAAGGAAGCGCGCCGCGGTGCGGGGTTGCGCCTGCGGCGTCAACGTGGCAATCTGGCCCGTCTCAGTGCTCGCGACGCTGTCAGCAACGACAGCAGGCGACGCCACTTTGACAGCGCTCGCAACCCGCCCACGCTTGTGCGGCGCGGACTTCGCAGCAGCGGAGACAGACCGGCGAGCGCGGCCGGGCGCAGCGGATTTAAGGGGCATGACACCGAGGTTGCCCGCGCGCGCGAAGCATCGCCACCACGTCCAACAGTCCCCGCCACTGCCACACGCGCAGCGGCTTGAGCGCGCACGACACCCCGGACACCATTGGCTGGCACGTCGCAACACCAGTGCGGCAACCCATCAACCAGCAGCGAGTCAAGCCAATGTCCACCACCGCGAAAAAGCCGGTTTCCAAGTTCTTCCGCGTCGGCGTCGAAGGCGCCACCAGCGACGGCCGCACCATCGACCGGGCCTGGCTCGAACAGATGGCCGCCAGCTACAACCCGACCGTGTACGGCGCGCGCATCAACGTCGAGCACATGCGTGGCTACAGCCCGAACAGCGACTTCCGCGCCTACGGCGACGTTCTGGCCCTCAAGACCGAAGAGGTAGAAATCGGCGGCGCGAAGAAGCTTGCCCTCTTCGCTCAGATCTCGCCCACCGATGAGCTGGTCGCCATCAACAAGAAGCGCCAGAAGATCTATACGTCGATGGAAGTGCGACCCAAGTTCGCCGACACCGAAAAGGCCTATCTCGTCGGCCTCGCCGTCACCGACAACCCTGCCAGCCTGGGGACCGAAGTGCTCGAGTTTGCCGCGAAGAACCCGGACGCGAGTCCGTTCGCCGCGCGCAAGGAACAGCCCGACGATCTCTTCACGTCGGCCGAAGAAGTCACCCTCGAATTCGAGGACGCTGCAGAAGACGGCGCGCTGACCAAGCTGCGCACGGCCATCAGCGGCGCGCTGGCCAAGTTCGGCACCAAGGCAAACACCGACGACGCGCGCTTCGCCGCCGTCGTAGACGGCTTCCAGCAGATCGGAGAAGCCTTCGAACAGCACGCTGCCGACACCACCGCCAAGCTGAGCACTGCCGACAAGACCATCGGCGAGCTGAAGAAACAGCTCGATGACCTGCAGGCCAAGTACGCCGCACTCGACACCACCCCCGTGGGTACGAAACGCCCCCACGCCACCGGCGGCAGCGGCTCCGTTCAGACCGACTTCTAAGTCAATCCTCTCCAACAACTTCGATCAACTCCCAGCGAGCACTGACCATGAAAAACACTTCCCGAGTCAAGTTCAACGAATACCTGGCCCGCGTGGCAACGATCAACGCCGTCGGCGTGAGCGACACCTGCAAGACCTTCAGCGTCGATCCCTCGGTGCAGCAAACGCTGGAGACCAAGCAACAGGAATCGAGCGCGTTTCTCTCGAAGATCAACGTCGTCGGGGTCGATGAACAGATGGGCGAAAAGCTCGGGATCGGTGTGTCCGGTCCGGTGGCCAGCCGCACCAACACGAATGTCACCGACCGCCAGACGAAGGATCTGAGCACGATCGACTCCAAGGGCTACCTCTGTGTCCATACCGACTTCGACACGCACCTCAAGTACGCGAAGATCGACGCCTGGGCGAAGTTCAAGGACTTCCAGGTCCGAGTTGCAAATTCGATCCTGAAGCGTCAAGCGCTGGACCGCATCATGATCGGCTTCAACGGCGTCAGTGCTGCAGCGCAAACCGACCCTGTTGTGAATCCCATGCTGCAGGACGTGAACAAGGGTTGGCTGCAGCACCTGCGCGAAGACGCGCCGCAGAACGTGCTGAGTTCGGGCAAGACCGCCGGCAAGATCATCATTGGCGGTGCGGCAGCTACCCGCGACTTCGCCAATCTCGATGCTGCGGTGATGGATGCCATCACCCTGCTGGACCCCTGGCATCAACAGGACCCCGATCTCATCGTCATCCTCGGGCGCGAGCTGATGCATGACAAGTACTTCCCGCTGGTCGACATCGACCAGGCCCCATCGGAAATGCTCGCGGCCGACATCGTCATCAGCCAGAAGCGCGTGGGCGGCCTGCAGGCCGCAGCCGTACCGTATTTCCCGGCGAACGCGCTGATGATCACCACGTACGACAACCTGTCGCTCTACTGGCAGGAAGGCGGTCGCCGGCGCCACATCATCGACAACCCGAAGCGCAGCCAGATCGAGAACTACGAGTCGAGCAACGACGCGTATGTGGTCGAGGACAACGGTCGCGCGGCTCTGGTCGAGAAGATCGAGTTGGCCGCCTAAGCGCGCCAAAAGTCTGACGAAAGTCCGTCGCGCGGGCCTCACCCGGCCCGCGCACTCATCCCACCAGACAAGCACACCACCATGCGCCCACTCAGCCCCGCACAGCGCCACCGCGCGCGCATCCTGCAAGAACAGGCCCAGGCCGCCAGTCCCTACGGTGTCGAGCTGCAGGGCGACGCCTACGGGCTAATGCGTGTCAAGCTCTCGCAAGACAAGGGCCGCATCTCTCAGATCCAGTCGCACGAGCGCCGCGCCGAGCTGAAAGCCCGACTGCTGCCCGAGTACTTCGACTGGGTCGACACCTCGCTCAACACCGGCAACGGTGCGCAAGACCAGGTGCTCACCACGCTGATGGTGTGGGCCTTCGACGCCGGCGCCTACGCGCTGGGCCTGCAGATCGCGGCCTATGTCATTCAGCACCGCATGCCGATGGCCGACGACTACAAGCGCAGTCCGGCGGCCATCGTCATCGACGAGCTGTCCAATGCCTACCTCAAGGGCCAATGGTCGCCAGTGGTGGTGACGGCTGGAGAAGACGGTACGCGGCAGCTCGTGGCCGTGGTGCTGGACGCCAACGAGAACAGCGCGGCGCGAGCGCAAGCTGCAGCGCTGCTGATCGAGGCCGAAACGCTCACCGCGGATCAAGACGCACCTGACCAGGCGCGGGCCAAGCTGCACAAGGCCATTGCGTACGCCGCGCTGGGCAAGGTACAGACGGCCGACGAGCCCGACCTCGCGGCCATCGAGCCCGAGGCGCTGCGCCTCGCCCTGGCACGACTGCAGCGCGCTCTGGAACTCGACAGCAATTCCGGTGTGAAGAAAGACATCGAGCGCATCGAGCGTGCGCTCGCCAAGGCCGACAAGGCCGCGACCCTGGCCAGCGAAGCGAAGTCCGACGCACCGCCCGCCGGCGACACCCCACAAACCGCTACTGCCACGCCGAAAGCCACGCGCAAGACCACTGCCGCGGCGAAGAAGGCACCCGCCGCGCGCAAGCGTGCGGCCGGCAAGTAGCGCCACCGAGCACCCCACGTGCCGGGCGGCCCGTGGCGCAGCGTGAAAAGTTGACCCCTCACCACAACGCGCCACGGCCACCGCCCACCTATCAACACCCGCCGAGCCACCATGTCCCTCATCGCCGCAGCCCCGCCACTCGTGCGCACCACGCCGCCCAGCGACCCGGCGCCGCTCGGCATCGTCACGGCCGGCAGCTGGTGGCCCGAGATCGACCTGGCCAAGTTGCGCGACGCGATGCGACTCGATGGGACCATCACGCCCCAGCGACTGCTGCCCGCCGTGCAGGAGGCCATGGCCACCACCATCGGCCTGCTCAGCATCTGGGCCTCCGAGCGCGAGGCCGAAGGCCATGCATCGCTGGCCGTCGTGCCCGCGCTGCAGATCGACAGCGAGTCGATCAACGTGCAACGCTTCCGGCGCGCGGTCTACAGCCACGCCAAAGCCAACCTATTGGAGCGCTACAGCGACTACGACACCACGGGCCGCGCCCGCAAGGACGATCAGGAAGAAACCCGCGAAGGCCAGGCCGAGCAGCACCGGCGCGATGCCACATGGTCCGTGCGCGACATCCTCGGCACCACCCGCCTCACCGTGGAGCTGATCTAGCCATGCCGCGCACCGTCATCGCTCAGCAACACGACACCGTCGACCTGCTTTGCCTGCGCCACCTCGGCGCCACGGCCGGCGTCACGGAAGCCGCGTATCGGCTGAACCCAGGACTCGCCGATATCGGCCCAATCCTTCCGCTCGGCCGCGCAGTCATCCTGCCCGACCTTCCAGCCAACACCGCGCGCGTCGAGACCGTGCAGCTCTGGGATTGATTCAGCCATGCCAGAAGCAACCACCACTCTCGCCATCGCCGAAGCCGCTGGCGCCAGATACGGCATCGTCGGCTACGTCGTTGTCCTGGTCATCATCGGCCTGGGCACCGCCATCTACTGGATGCTCGCGCGCAACCAACAGCGAATGTCGGGCGCCGACGCGGATGGCCAGATTCAGGCCCTCGCTGTCTACAAGGAAATGCTGAAGGCTGAGCGCGAGACGCGCGAGGAAATGCTCAAGGCCGAGCGCGAGGCGCGTGTCGCGGCCGAAACGCGCGCCGATCAATTCGCGCGCGAACTCCGCGACGCCCTGCAACAGGTGGGCGAACTCAGCGGGCGGATGCAAGCCATGACGGCCGAACTCGCGCGAGTGCGGCAGGAACTGGAACTGATGAGAGGGCAGATCGATGGCAACAATCACGGATAGCCAGCTCGCGAGCCTTGAGAAAGAGGCCCGCCGCGCGCGCTGGATCGAGCGACACAAGAACGTCTTGATGCTCGTCGTTATCGCGTGCTTCGCGCTCGCCGGCGGGCTGGCGGGACTGGGCGTCGGCCATTGGTTCGGCGTCCAGCAAGAACGCGCCGAACGCGTGAGCGAGATCCAGAACCTGCAGGTATTGCTTGGCAAGGCCATCGACCGCCTCGGGCCTATCGCGAGCCAAGTGCAGGAGGCTGTCGCGACCGCCCAGCAGGCCGCCGATACCGCGAGCGAGGCCGCAGACAAGGTCGACGAAGCCGCACTGCGAGCAGGCAAGGCGGCCGACAAGACCAGCGCAGCCGCCGCGAAGGTCGGCGCCGCCGTCACCAGCGTGCAGCAGGCGACGCGTCCGCAAGCGGCACCGTCCGCCCTCGTGACGCGACAGGTGCAGGAAACCAATCGCAGATTGCAGGAGAGCCGGAAATGAAACCCCTTGCCATGGTCTGCATCCTGGCCGCTCTGGTTGCTGGCTGCACAACGCAGGTCGCGGTCAACCCGCCACGCTGCCCCCTGTTGCCAGAGCCGCCGGTGCGGCCGACGGCGCAGCAGCTCGACGCCTACACCGCAAAGCTCGCGCGCCTCTACGGCCAGTGCGCCGGTGGAACCCAGTGACTTCGCCCCGTCCTCACCAGATTCGAACCCCATGACCATCACCCTCGCCCAGCTCATCGCAACCGGCATCACGCCCGCCGTGGCGCGTGCCTTCCTGCCGCACCTGGCCGCCGCCTTCGAGCGGTTCGACATCGGCACCCCGCGCCGCATGGCTGCATTCATCGGCCAGTGCGGGCACGAGTCCAGCGCCTTCACGCGACTCGAAGAGAACCTGTACTACACCGACCCGGTCCGCATCGCCAAGATGTTCAAAGCCTTGCGCCCGGTCGAGAAAGCCCGCGCCTTCGTCCGACAGCCCAAGGCCATGGCCAACGTCGCCTACGCCGACCGCAATGGAAACGGCGGCGTCGAGTCGGGCGACGGCTGGACCTACCGCGGCCGGGGGCTCATTCAGATTACTGGACGCGGCAACTATCGGCGCGCCGCCGCCGGCACCGGCCTGCCTTGCGAAGCCAAGCCCGACATCGTCGCCGAGCACCAGGGCGCCACGCTCACGGGCGCTTGGTACTGGGCGGCCAACGGCCTCAACGCCCACGCTGACGCATGGAACCTCGAAGCCGTCACCCGCGGAATCAATCCCGAAATGGTGGGTCATGCAGACCGCGTCGACCGCTGCAATCGCGCGCTCGCCGCGTTGCTCTCCATGCCGGCGACCGCATGAACAAGATCACGCTGGCCGCCGTGGCCGTCCTCATCGCTGCCGCCTCGGGCGCCATCGGCTACGGCACCGGGCGAAATGACGGCGCCGCCAGCGTGCAGCAGCAATGGGACGGCGACAAGACCACGCAGGCGCAGGCCGAAGCAGACCAGGCCACCACCACCCGCACCAAGGAATCCGCCCATGCCGACCAGATCACCGAAGCCGTCGACACCTATCAGGCTGCACGCGCCCCTGCCGCTGCTGATGCTGCTGAGCGCATTGCTCGTGCTGAGCGCCTGCAGCGCACCGCCGAGGGCCGCGCAGCTCAGTACCTTGCTATGTCCCAGGCCGGCAACACCGAGCGCAGCCGTCTCGCAAGCCATGCGGCCCGACTCGACGCCAGTCTTGCAGACGGCCGACGCGTGGCTGAACAGCTCCGGGCAACTGTTGTCGAGCGAGACCAGCAGCTCCGCTTACTCGCCGACGTCGTCCGGGCAGATCGCGCCCTTGCGGGATACCCGAGTGGCCCAACCGATGAACCCGAGCCCTGAGCCATGAAGAAGCCGCAGCTGCTGCGCGATCACATCACCCTCGCCTGCCCGGACCTGGCCACCAACCCGGACAAGCTGACCGTCTTCATTGAGCGCGGCAACGTCGTGCACACCGGCACGCCGGCCCTGTCGTTCGAATACCGCTACACGGTCAACATCGTCGTCACCGACTGGCCCGACAGCACCGACGTGTTGATCGTTCCCATCGTTGCCTGGCTCAAGCGCCATCAGCCGGACCTCTTCGACAACCCGGATCGCCGGGAAAAGGGCTTTCGCTTCGAGTCTGAAATCATCGACCACGACACCGCCGACATCAGCATCGAGATCGACCTTACAGAGGCTGTGGCCGTGCAGGGCTCGACCGTGGACGGCATCAACCGGCTCACCACACGCCACATCGGCGAGCCGCTGCTCGCGGATGCAAGCCAGGTCGAAACGGCGCTCGATCTCGCCGCTGAGTGGCGCATTCAGCCACTGATCGAGGGCTGACCGTGTCTGAAGAACTGTCCCGCCTTGCCGACTGGGTCGCCCCGCTTCTCGCTGGGCTGTCTGTGCCGCGCCGGCGCGCAGCCATGGTGCAGGTCGCGACGTACATGCGCCGCAGCAACGCGCAACGCATCGCCGAACAGCGCAACCCTGACGGGTCGGGCTACGAACCGCGCAAGCCACGCCTGCGCGCCAAGAAGGGCAGCATCCGGCGAACCATGTTCGAAAAGCTGCGCCAAGCCAAGCACCTGAAGAAGTCGGCCACCCCGGGGACCGCCGTTCTCACAATCGGCGGGCGCAGTGCACGCATCGCGCTGGTCCACCAGCGGGGCCTGCGCGACAAAGTCGACTGGCGCCGCCCGCGCAGCCCGGTCGTGAAGTACCCCCAGCGCGAACTGCTCGGCTTCACCGGCGCCGACGTCGACGCCATCACCGACATCCTGCTGCAGCACATCACCGCCGGCGGCTGAAGCTCGCCGGCATCGCGCTTTCGTCAACGCGCGACCGTCCCCGCCACCTGCACACATAGCGCAGCTCGCACACGCGCGAGAGGCCCGGCACAGTGAACGCATGCCCGGACCTATCGACACGAATCAACTGCTCGCCGACCTGCAGCGCCAGATCGCGAACATCATTCGCGTGGGGGCCATCGCCGAAGTCGATCACGGCGCGACACCGCCGCTGGTGCGCGTGCAGCTCACCGACAGCGTCCGAACCGACTGGCGGCCCTACATCGAGCTGCGGGCGGGCAACACGGGGACGTGGAACCCACCCACCGTTGGCGAATGCGTGCTGCTCTTCTCGCCTGGCGGCCTGACGGAAGGCGGCATCGCCCTGGCGGGCCTGCCCACAGCGAACCGCCCGGCGCCAAGCTCCGACCCCAACAAGACCGTCACGAAGTACCCCGACGGCGCTGTCGTCGAGTACGACCACGATGCCCATGCGCTCAAAGTCACGCTGCCCGGCGACGGAACGGCAGACATCACCGTCCCCGACTCCATCACCGTTCACTGCAAGACCGCGGACGTCACCGCGAGCGAAAGCGCGACCGTCCACTCGCAGCAAATCACCCTCGAAGCGCGACAGATCACGCTCGACGCGCCGCAGACCCTGGCCACAGGCAATGTGACCGTGATGGGACTTTTTTCCTTCATGGGCGGCATGGCGGGTACGGCCGGCAGCAGCGTTCCGGGGGCTTCCGCAGAGGCCCGGCTGGACCTGCCGATCAATTCCACGCGCGAGATCACGACCACCAGCACCATGCACGCAGATGGCGACATCACCGCCGGCGCCATCAGCGTCAAGACCCACGTGCACGGCGAGGTGGTGCGAGGCGGCGACCAGTCGGGCGGCCCCCAATGACCGGTGTATCCAACATCGTCGGTCGGCAGATCGCGCGAAGCGCCCACATCACCCAGTCGGTGGCCGACATCATCACCACGCCCATCGGCGAACGGGTCATGCGCCGCAACTACGGCAGCTACGTCCCGCAGCTGATCGACCACCCCGCGACCGAGGCCAACCGCTTGCGCCTCATCGCCGCCACGGCGCAGGCAATCATGAAATGGGAGCCGCGCACCCGCGTGCAGCGCGTCAACGTCAACGTCGACGCGCAGGGCCGCTGCGGTCTGCACATCGTGCGTCGAGATCTCGGCGGCAGTGACAGCGTCACGTCGACCATCAACCTGTAAGCCGGCGCATGATCGATCTATCCCAAATCCCAGCGCCCAACGTCATCGAGCCGCTGGACTTCGAGTCGCTGCTCGCCGAGCGCAAGGCTGAACTGCTGGAAGCAATTCCCGAAGAACAGCGCGGAGCCATTCAGAGTGTGCTGTCGCTGGAATCCGAGCCACTGAACAAGTGGCTGCAGGTCAGCGCTTATCGCGAGATTCTGCTGCGCCAGCGTGTCAACGACGCGGCGCGCGCCGTGATGCTCGCCCATGCTGTAGACGGTGATCTCGACCAACTCGGCGCCAACTGGGGCGTCGTCCGCCTCGTTGTCACGCCGGCCGACGAGACGGCGCTGCCACCGGTCGAAGCCGTCATGGAAACCAATGCGGACTTCCGGCGCCGCATCCTGCTCAGACTGGAAGCCTTCACTACGGCCGGCAGCGAAGCCGCGTACATGTATCACGCGCTCTCTGCCAGCGGCCAAGTGCGCGACGTTTCTGTTGAAAGCCCCACGCCGGGCTATGTCGTGGTGTACGTGCTTTCGCGCGAGGGAGACGGAACGACGGGCGAGGAACTGCTCGAGAAGGTGCGCGGCGCTCTGTCCAGTCGGACGGTGCGGCCGCTGACGGACAACGTCAGCATCCTTTCTGCCAGCGTTGTGCACTACACCATCGAGGCGGAACTCATCGTCGATAGGGGAAGCGACTCGGAGGTCGTGCGGCAAGCCGCTCTGACCGCGACACAGGCCTATGCGGAAAGCGTGCATCGCCTCGATGCCGACCCCAGCATCAGCGGCAACTATCGGGCGCTGCATCAGCCTGGCGTGCTGCGCGCAGTGCTCGTCCAGCCGGAGGCTGACATCATGATGAGCGTCGGCCAGGCCGCCTACTGCGCGGGTATCGTCATCACGGCAACGATTGAAGAATGACCGACGCCGCCACTCTGCTGCCCAGCAGCGCTACTGCGCTTGAGCGAGCTGTCGCCGCGGCCGATGCGCGGATCTCCGATACGCCCACGCCGCTGCGCGACGTATGGAACCCCTACGCCTGCCCCGCCGATATCCTGCCCTGGCTCGCCTTCGCCTACTCGGTAGACGAATGGGACGAAACGTGGAACACGGACATCAAGCGCGAGGTGATCGCGCAATCTCTGGAGGTCAAGCGCACCAAAGGGACACCGGGCGGAGTGCAGCGCGCCTTGGAAGCCATGGGCTTACCAGTCCAGACACAGGAGTGGTTTCAGCAGAGCCCTGCCGGTGATCCGTACACCTTTCGCATTCGCATCGAGGCCGAGCAGACCGGCTTCCTCGCCAATCAACTCTCGCAGATCCGCCGCGTCGTGGACGCCTACAAGAACAAGCGCTCACACCTGGCGGGCGTCGACATCTTCGTGCGCACCACGGGAGGGCCGAGACCAGCATCAATCGTTCTCACGGGAACAGAAACGGCGGTCCGCGACGGAACGCCACGGTACGGCGATGGCATCAGCGCGCTGGACCTCATGGTGGACGGGGCGGTCAACGGATATGCCGAGACCGCAGCGGCCACCGATGAGTTGCGCGCCATTCTCAACGCCATGCCTTCCAAGCTCACCATTCCCACTGACCTATGACCTCACCAATCGACGGAAAGATCGTGCCCTTTGGCCAGGTCGTGGACAAGCTTCACGCGTTCCTGAACGCGGCCGCCGGCGACCTCGACACCGATGAAGGGCCGATGCCAAACCTACGCAAGCTCGCGAACGAGTTGCGGGGGATTGCGGCAGACACCGCCAGTGGGGCTGCCTATGCGATCGAGGATCGAATCTACCCGGGCGTCTACAGCACACCGCCCACCGCCAAGCCACACAGCGGACTGCCGCCTGAAGACGGTGATCGCTGCGTGATCCTTGTGGGCGGCGTCGCCTATGAGCATCTTCGGGTTGGGGGTGGATGGCTCATCCCGAACATCGATGCGGAAGGTCTGGCGTTGCCGGAGGGCGCGACGCGTGTCGGAACGCCTGACGGCACGGTGCAGGATGCGCTTGATGGGCGTGCAAAGAAGAGCGAACTGGCGTCGGCGGCCACGCTGCCGGCCTTCGCGTTCACCGCAGAAGAGGCGCAGCGGATCTTTGACAACTCTCTGCCTCTCACGGACTACGCCGAGTTACTGGCGTACGAGGGCCGAGCGACCGGCATCCGCCTTACGGGTGTGTACGTGACCGCAAAGCCCGACGGGAGAGTCGGGGTCTTTCAGTACAACCCGGCCGCGCCGAACGCCAGCAACGGCGGCACGCGTTTCGCTCACGCCTCGGGCGTCGGCGCGTGGGAGCGCCAGTTCTCGGGCGACATGCATTCCGCGTGGTTCGAAGCCGTCGGCGGCGGTATCGTGGATGACACCGCGGCCATGCAGGCGCTGCTCGATGCGGCCGCCGGCGGCTCTGCGGTCATAGATCCCGGGGTGTACAGGTGCACAGCAGGTCTGCTGCTGCGTGGCAATCTTTCCGGGCCGGGGGCAACGCTCAACTTTGTCGGCGAATCTATGGGGGGAGCTGCCAACGCGTGCATGTATCAGACGGCGCAGGGCGACATCACGGGCCTCACGATTGACGCCGCGGGCGTTCCGAATTGCCGCGCCGGGGTGTGGGTCAACGCTGACTTTCAGCAGACGCGCCCCTGCCGGTACGACCTCACCGTCAAGAACGTCTCCAACAACAGCAACGTGGAGCCGGCGTATGGGTTCATCGTCGTGCGGCTCTCGGGGTCACCGGTCCTCGATGGCGATTTCGATATCAAGGCAACGGTCATTGGCGTGCATGCGACGGCAAACGGAAACGTCGGAGACGCCGCAGGTGCCGCACGCGGGATCGGCGTCTCGTTCAACGGAGCGGGATGCAGGCCGCAGGTCAGAATCCGCGACTGCTACGTCGAAGGAATCACAAGCGGCCCATCCCCTTTTGGAGAGGACGCGGACGGTATCGGGCTGGTGCAGGTCGACCATGCAGCCGTCGGCGCGGGTGGCATCTTTCGAATTGAAAATTGCGTGGTCAAGGATTCGATGGGCCGCGGCTTCAAGGTGCAGGCGGCCAACGCGGTGGTGGATGGCTGCGTCGTAAATGGGCAGTGCTACGAAAGCTATGCGACCTTCTCCCCCAACACTCGGATCACGAATTCGAAGGCCTACAACTCCGGGGCGACCTGCATCTCGGTGAATGGCGTCAACTGCGTCATTTCCGGCTTCTACGGCGACAGCACCAGCTTTGCGCCATTGCGCATTTACCCGGCGGCGGACAACACGCAGGTATCCGACAGCACCTTCGTATACAACGCTGCCATTCCGACCGACAAGACCCTGAGAGCGTGCGTTTTCGCCGAGAACGCCGTGTCTCTTTCGAAGGTCGTGATCAAGAACACGTTCGGCCAAGGCACAGGGGTTCGGTGCCTGGGCGCCACCAACCTGAAGCTGTCCAACTGCGATATCAGCGGAGTGGAATACGGCGTCGCCTTTGAGACCACGTCGACGGGCACCGTATCCATCGAGAGCAGTTCTATCGTTGCCGCAGTCGATGGTGTCTTCCGCGCGGGCAACTCAGCGTTAGTCGTGAACCTCAAAGGGACCACCGTCGTCGCTGGCGGGCGCGGCGTCAACCTGTATCACTCCAGCGGCAATGCGTCAGCCATCGGCCGCATCAGCAACTGCACCATCTCCGCTGGAACGGATGGCATCACGAGTGGCGTCGGCTCTAGCATCAAGAACAGTCGCGTCACGTCGACGGCAGCACCCGGAACCTCGACCGGCCAGGGCATTTCGATGCTGAACGACACCGAGGCCATCGGGAACACGGTCAGCTTCTTCAAGTACAACTACAACTACAGCAACACGACCACCGCTGTCGTCATGAGCAACGTATCGATCCAGGCAGTGACGAACGCGTATCTCAAGAACGCTTACACCTCCTTTGCCGAGGCTGACAACTTCATGCGATGAGTGAACCGTCGTGGGCTGGCGTCCGATGGCGTCGCTCGCGAGGTGAATGCCGTGCTCGCCACCTGCACACATGCAGGCCCTCGCGCACACGAGAAGACCTCGGCACATTAGGTGCATGGCATTCACCAGCATCCACACCACGCACGGACTGCGCGAAACAGCGCGGGCTATTGCGACCAGCTCGCAGATCGAGTTGGTGGAAGTGGTCATTGGCGACGGGGGCGGCAACCCGATCACGCCGAACGTAGAAATGATTGCGCTCGTTCGAGAGCGTTGGCGCGGCGCCATCAACCGTGTCTACCCGGACCCGGTTGACCCCACGCTCTACATCGCCGAAGCGCTCATACCCGCAGCAGCCGGCGGCTGGACCATCCGCGAAGGCGGTCTCATCGACAGCACCGGCGCACTGTTCACCGTCTGCAACCTGCCTGACAGCTACAAGCCGCTGCCCAGTGAAGGAACGGCCAGCGACATCACCATCCGCATCGCCTTTCAACCGGGCAATGCGGACACGGTCGTGCTGCAGATCGACCCCAACGTCACCATCGCCACGCAAAGCTGGGTGATCAACTACACCACCGGGGCCACTGTCTTCCCGGGTGGCTTCACGGGCCAGGTGCTCACGAAGCAAAGCAATGCTGACGGGGATGCAGATTGGCAGGACATCGACGCCATCAATGTCACCGTCGACACCATCGAAGAAACCCAAACCCTCGCCGACCTGCAAACCGTCATTGACCTCACTGCAACGACCACGCGCGGCTTGGCCGTGTACATCGACGGCGTGCGGCTGCGTGCAGACGAGTGGACCAAAGACCCGACGATTGCCAGCCGGCTGACGCTGGCTGTGAGCTATCCCGCAGGCACCAAGCTCATCGCCGCGCAGAACGAGCCCACCGGCAACGCGCCAGATCCGCTGCTGCGCAGCAAAAACCTGTCTGACCTCGACAACGCCCCCACTGCGCGCGCCAACCTCGGCGTCTACAGCAAGGCCGAGTCAGATCGCGCCGGCCCCATCGGCATGCCGGCGCACTGGCCGACGGCGAACCTTCCCGCGGGCTGGGTCATCCGCAACGGTGCCGCCCTAAGTCGCGCCGCCTTTCCGGCGCTGTTTGCCGTACTGGGCACCTTCTACGGCGAGGGCGACGGCTTCACCACCTTCAACGTGCCTGATGATCGTGGCCACTTCGACGGCGGCGCGGACATGGGGCGCGGGCTCGACCCGGCCATGGCGCTCGGCGTCAGGATCGACAGCCAGAACAAAATGCACTGGCACAGCGTGACCATGGAGAACGCCGGATGGCATGACCATGCGGTATCGGTCAAGCCGGGCGGCAGACACTCGCACCAGCTCAACACCTCAAGCGTTTTCTACAACGCGACGGGCGGGCCGCTCCCGTTCCCCGCCACCCTCGGCGCCGGCGCCGGAATCGTCAGCTCGGGCACCACCGAAGCGGGCGACCACGGACACGAAGCCACTGCATCTCCGAACGGCTTGCACAAGCACACGGCCACGGCCAACCCGTCCGGCGAAGCCCATGCGCGCCCCAACACCCGCTCCTACGTGCCCATCATTCGCGCCCTCTGAACATGCCCAACACCTTCGACCCAGCCGACCGCGTACCGGCCTACCAGCTGAACGGCGCCGGGCTGTTCATCGACGTGGTGCCGGCGCTCGAATCCATCGCCGATTCCGAGCGCGGCCAGGGCATCTATCACGTGCCGAGTGGCGCGGTCATCGACCCGATGCCCGAAGGCTGGATGACCGTCACGCGCAACGATGCCGGCTTCTACACCTGCTTCGTGCATTGGCCAGACGACAAATGGCCTCGCCACAACGGGCATGCGTGGGAACTGGTTGCACGCCCCGCCGCCACGATCACCGCCGCACCCAGCGCCGCTGAAAAGCTCGCTGCCTTCCTCGCTTCCAACCCCGACGTCTCGGCCCTCATCGACGCCACCACTTCCCATCAGGAGTAGCTACCTATGTCCACCGAATATCACCACGGCGTACGCGTCTTCGAAGTCGACGAAGGCGGCGCCACCATCCGTGTCGTGTCGACGGCCATCATCGGCATCGTCGCCACGGCGCCAGCTGCCGACATCGAGGCGTTCCCGCTCAACACGCCTGTGCTGCTGACCAACCCGGCCGGCAGCGTCGGCAAGGCCGGCGCCACTGGCACCTTGGCGCAAGCGCTCAAGGCCATCAGCCAGCAGGCGCAGGCGCTCACCATCGTCGTGCGCGTCGAGCCAGGCGTCGACGCTGCAGCTACCACCAGCAACGTCATCGGCACGACCACCGCGGCCGGCCAGAAGACCGGGCTGCAGGCACTGCTTGCGGCGCAGGGCCAGCTGGGCGTCAAGCCGCGGATCATCGGCGCGCCGGGCCTGGACACCGAAGCCGTCGCCGTCGAGATCGGCACCGTTGCAGAGCAGCTGCGCGGCTTTGGCTACGTCGCAGCGCGCAAGGAAGACGGCATGGCCTACGCCACGACGAAGGAAGAAGCCACCGCGTACCGCGCTACCTTCGGCAAGCGCGAACTGATGATCATCTGGCCGAATTTCCTGGCCTGGAACATCACCACCAATGAAGCCGACGCGGTGCCTGCCACGGCCTACGCGCTGGGCCTGCGCGCCAAGCTCGACCAGCAGATCGGCTGGCACAAGACGCTGTCCAACATCGTGGTCAACGGCCCGCAGGGCATGACCAGCGACGTCTTCTTCGACCTGCAGAGCCCGAGCAGCGACACCACCTACCTCAACAGCCTCGAAGTCACCACCATCGTCAACCGCAGCGGCTACCGCTTCTGGGGCAACCGCACGACCGAGGCACAAGGCGGAAAGTTCTTCTTCGAGAACTACACCCGCACCGCGCAGGTGCTGGCCGACACGATGGCCGAGGCGCACTTCAGCTTCGTCGACAAGCCGATGCACCCGAGCCTGGTGAAAGACATGCTCGCCAGCATCAACGCCAAGGGCCGTGACCTCGTCAACGGTGGCTATCTCATCGGCTTCGAAGCCTTCCTGAATCCGGATCTCAATCCGAAGGAAGAGCTGGCCCAGGGTCGGCTGCGCATCAGCTACCGCTACACGCCCGTGCCGCCGCTGGAAGACCTGGGCTTCAACCAGACCATCACCGACGACTTCCTCGCCAACTTCGCCGCAGCCGTCCAGGCCGCGTGATCGACACACCGCACACCGCATAGGAGCACACCATGGGCATGCCCAAGAAACTCAAGAACTTCGCTCTCTTCGGCGACGGCGAAAGCTGGGTCGGCGAGATCCCGAGCACCACCCTGCCCACCATCACCAAGAAGATGGAGGAATACCGCGCGGGCGGCATGCACGGCCCGGTGGAAGTGGACCTCGGCCACGAGAAGCTGGAACTCGGCATCAAGGCCGGCGGCCTCAAGACCCAACTGATTGCGATGCTCGGCAGTCAGACCGTCGGCGCCAACGTGTTCCGTTTCGCCGGTGCCTACCAAGATGACGCCACGGGCTTGGTCAGTGCGGTCGAGGTGATCGCCCGCGGCCGGCTGCGCGAGTGGAACCCGAACGAAGCGCAGGCCGGCGAGAACAACGACCACGACTTCACCGTCTCGCTGAGCTACTACAAGGTCACCGTCGACGGCGCGGACCTGCTCGAGATCGATGTGCCCGGGATGGTGTTCAAGGTCGGCGGGTCCGACGTCTACAGCGCCATTCGCCTCGCCATCGGCATGGGCGTCTCGCTCTGAAGCCCAGGCCACCGCACACGCCCGCCGCCCAACCTCCCACCCTCTGAGACTCCACCATGAACCACGCCCACCAGACCGCCGACGCCGGCAGCCACGATCTCGGCCGCAACGACCACCACCATGACGTCAGCGTCCCTGGCGCCGGCGCGCACATGCAAACGATCCCCGTCGCGGCGCCCCCCGCGCCGGCCGCCATCGTCCCCAACACCATCACGCTTGACGTGCCGATCCAGCGAGGGAGCACCACCATCGCCGAGATCACCCTGCGCAAGCCGAACGCGGGCGAGCTGCGCGGCCTGTCGCTGCAGCGCTTGCACCAGGCCGACGCCGATGAACTGCTCAAGCTGCTGCCGCGCATCACGCTGCCCAGCCTGACGCCGCACGAATGCGCGCAGCTCGACCCGGCCGACCTTTCCGAAGCCGGGGGCGTGGTCATCAGTTTTTTGCTGAAGAAAGCAGTACGGGACGCGGTCTTGTCGACCACGTAGAAGACGCCATGGATGACCTGGCGTTCGTCTTCCACTGGCGGCCGGTCGACATGGAAAGCATGAGCCTGGCCGAGCTGATGGATCGGCGCGAGGGCGCCCGCCGCCGCTACGCCCCGAGCAAGCACGACGACTGACACACACGCATCACCACCGCCATGGCATCCCCGCTCACCCTCAAGCTCATCCTGGCCGGGGCCGCCAAGGCGGCTGCGGAACTCAAGCCGCTCGACCAGCAGAGCCGCGCCGCGGCGGCCGGGCTGAAGCAGGCGCGCGACGCGCTCAAGATGCTGAACGCCCAGGCTGCACAGGTCACGGGTCTGCGCAAGCACCAGGCCGAGCTGGCCAGCCAGGGCAACGCCTTGAAGGTGCTGCGCACCAACCTCGATAGCGTCACGCGCACCTACGGCGCCAACAGCGACCAGGCGCGAGCGCTGCAGGCGCAGGTCGACAAGGCCACCGCCTCTTATGACAAGCAACGGCGCTCACTGATCCAGCTGCGCACCGCAGCCACCGCCAGCGGCATCCAGAACCTCACGGCCGATCAGAGCCGGCTGCGCAGCGAGATCACGTCGACCAACACCAGCATCGCGCAGCAGAAGGCGCGGCTCGAAGCCCTGGCCAATGTCAGCGCGCGCAAGGCGCAGCTACGCCAGGGCTTCAACAACACACGCGCCACGGCTGGCCATCTGGCCATGGCGGGCGCCAGCGGCTTGGCCACGGGCTACGGCGTGCGCCGCGCCGTTACCGAGCCGCTGAATCAGATCCGCGAGTTCGACACCAGCACGACGCGGATTGCGGCGCTCGGTCTGAAGCCGGAAGACACGGCCAAGGCCATCGAGTACGCCAAGCGAATGAAGACCTTCGGCACCAGCATGAATGACAACATGGGGTTGATGCTGGACGCCACGACCGCCTTTGCTGACGTGCACCACGCCGAGATGGTCATGCCGACGCTGGCCAAGATGAAATTCGCCAACAAGGCCGTCTTCGGCGCCGAGAACGGGCAGGAGAACGAAGCCAAGTTCATGGACATGCTGAAGGTCATCGAGGCGCGCAACGGCCTGAACAGCGAAGCCGACTTCATCAAGCAGGCCGACATGGTCCAGCGCGTCATCACGGCCACCGGTGGACGCGTGGACTCAACGCAGTGGCTCGACTTCCTCAAGACCGGCGGCCTGGCCGCGCGCGGCCTGCGCGACGATGCCATGTACTACCAGCTGGAGCCGCTGGTGCAGGCGATGGGCGGCAACCGCGTGGGCACGGCGACGATGTCGGCCTACCAGAACGTGTACCAGGGCAAGACGACGAAGCGGGCGGCCAACATGATGGAATCACTCGGCCTGATCGCCGACCCGTCCAAGGTCACGCACGACAAGGCCGGCCAGATCGCGCAGCTCGGCGTCGGTGCGATCAAGGGCGCGGAGCTATTCCAGAAGAGCCAATTCGAATGGATGGAAAAGGTGCTACTGCCCACGCTGGCAGAGAAAGGCATCACCGGCGAGAAGCAGGTTCTCGACGCCATCGGCGGCATCTTCAGCAACCGCACGGCCTCGGGTCTGTTCGGGATGATGTTCCAGATGCGCGAGCAGATCCACAAGAACGCCAAGCTCAACGCCGGCGCGTTTGGCATCGATCAGCTCGACGCCAGCGCGCGCAACGCGCTCAGCGGTCGCGAGGTGGAAACCATGGCTCGTTACCACGACGCCATGAAGGAAGCGGGGCAGGCGATCCTGCCCACCTATCTAAGTCTGCTTGAGACGGTGACCAGTGCCATGCAGGGCGTCAGCAACTTCGCGCGCGAGAACCCCATGCTTGCCTCCTTCATTGGCAAGGCCGTGCTGTGGGTTGGTCTGCTAGCCGCGGGCTTCGGCGCGCTCAGCTTGGGCGCTGCTGCGCTGCTCGGTCCTTTCGCCGTGGTGCGCTACGGCCTCGGCCTGTTCGGCATCAAGGCGGCCGTGCTGTCGCCCGTGCTTGGGCTGCTCACGCGCACGCTCGGATTCGCGGCGTCGGCAGTAATGTGGCTCGGTCGCGCGCTGCTGATGAATCCCATCGGCCTCGCGGTGACAGGCATCGCCGCTGCAGCGTTTCTGATCTACAAGTTCTGGGGGCCGATCAGCGGGTTTTTCATCGGGCTATGGGACCGTGTCAAGACCGCCTTCTCGTCGTTCTGGCAATACCTTGGGGGATCGATTCCCGCCGCACTGGCGACCGTGAGCGCGGCGATCCTCAACTGGTCGCCCATCGGGCTCTTTTATCGGGCCTTCGCTGCCGTGATGCAGTGGTTCGGCGTCGAGCTGCCTGCGAAGTTCACGACCTTCGGCGGGCAGATGATGCAAGGCATGGTCAACGGCATCACCACCGCGCTCAGCGTGGTGCGCGAGGCCATCAGCGGCGCGGCCGAATCCACGGTCAACTGGTTCAAGGAAAAGCTCGGCATCCGCAGCCCGTCGCGCGTGTTCATGGAAGCCGGCGACAACATCGTCGAGGGAGCAGCCATCGGCATCGACCGCAGCCGTCCGATGCTTCGGGCCGCGGCGCTCGGCCTCGCCGGTGCCGCAGCCGGGGCCATGCCTGCGATGGCCGGCGACTTTCCGCTCGCGGCCGGCAGCTTCGACAGCCGCCCGCCCCTTTCCGCCTCCGCTTCTGGTCGTGCGGGCGCCGGCGTGGTGGTGCAGGGCGACACCATCACCATCCACATCACCGCGGCGCCCGGCGCCGATGCGCCAGCCCTCGCCCGAGCTATCCGCGCAGAGCTGGACAGGCGCGATGCCGACAAGCGGGCCCGCATGCGCGGTTCCTTCATCGACTACGACAACTGATCGCTGCCATGCTGTGCCTCGGCCTCTTCGTCTTCACCCTCGATACCTTGAGCTATCAGGAGCTGCAGCGCCGCAGCAGCTGGAAGCACGCGTCGCAGGCGCTCGTCGGTGCCCGCAACGCCATGCAGTACCTGGGGCCGGGCGACGACATCATCACGCTCAATGGCGTGGTGATTCCCGAATTCGCAGGCATGCCCGCCAGCCTCACGGTGCTGCGCCTCATGGCCGACCAGGGCGCGGCCTGGGTGCTGGTCGAAGGCACCGGCACCATCTACGGTGCGTTCGTCATCACCGAGCTGCAGGAAACCCGCACGCTCTTCCATTCCAACGGCGAGGCGCGCCGCATCGAGTTCAGCGTCACGCTGCAGCGCGTGGACCAAGACGAGAAGGAAGTCGCACAGCAGCTGATCTCCGACGCCATGGGCGACCTGGGCGCCATCCTGCAGGACGCGAGCGGCACGCTCGGCCAGGCGCTGGGCGTGAGCGGCGACTGAGCGAATGTCCGACGTCGACACCATCGCCGGCACGCTGCCCACCGTCACCGTCAGCGGCGCCAGCAACTACGGCCGGCGCCCCGCCGCGCACCTCACGCCGATCTGGCGCATCACGGTCAACGGCTCCAACGTGTCGGAGCGCATCCAGCCGCGCTTCGTCAGCCTGACCATCACCGATGACCGGGCCAACGATGCCGACGAGATCGAACTCGTCGTCAGCGACCACGACGGCGCCGTCGAGCTGCCGGCCACCGGCGACACGGTAGAAGTCGCCATCGGATGGCGCGCAGAGCCTGCCGCGGCGCCGTATCGCCAGTTCACCACCGAAGACATGGGCTTTCCGGTTGGGTTGATCGACAAAGGCCGGTACACCGTGCAGGCAGTGGAGTACGCCGGCACGCCCGACACCATCACCATCCGCGCCAGGGCGGCCAACCTGCTCGACACCTTGCGCGGATTGCGCGACCAGTCCTGGCACGACACCACGGTCGGCGCCATCGTCAGCAGCGTGGCCAAGCGCAATGGGATCGAAACCGTCGTCGACAAGGCCGTGGGGGCGCGCAAGGTCAAGCACGCCGACCAGCTCAGTGAGTCTGACGCCTCATTTCTGCGCCGCCTCGCGCAGACCTACGACTGCCTCTGCACCGTGAAGGGCGGCAAACTGCTCTTCAGCCAGGCGCGCGCTGCGCGCACGGCAAGCGGCAAGGTGCTCGCGCCCGTGGTCATCACGCGGCAGGACGGCGATCAACACCGCTGGAGCCGCGCCGACCGGGACGCATACAGCGGCGTGCGCGCGATGTACACCAACATCAAGACCGGGACCCGCAGCGCCGTCGTTGCAGGCATCAGCGGCCGAGCGAAGGAACTGCGCACCACCTTCGCGAGCGAAGCGGACGCCTTGGCGGCTGCGCGGGCCGAATGGCTGCGCATCCAGCGCGGGATCTTCGACTTCGAGATCACCCTCGCCTACGGCCGCGCCGACATCACGCCGCAGCGCCCCGCGCGCGTGGCGGGCTACAAGCGGCAGATCGATGAGACGCCGTGGATCGTTGCCCGCGTGCGGCACACGCTCGACGGCGGCGGCTACGTCAGTCAGCTCACGCTCGAGACCGAACAGGCTGAAGGCGTCGAAGGGCAGGAAGGCGCGGGGGAGGAGTGAAGAGAAAGATCGCGCTCAAGCCCGGGACGGTAAGACTTCGGCACCGAAGCGGCGTTCGCTGAGCTGGTACAGGCGACTGCGCCGTCGTGAACAAGAGCCCCTGCCGCTTCGGCCGCAGGGGCTTTTTTTGCTGGGCTGTGGGTGTTTAAATCCAGCGCGCGCAGTGAGAAAAAAGTGCGCCCCTATCTCTTCACATTTATTCTTATTTATGCGCGTAGAAATTGTTGCGAACTATTTGTCTCTTGAGAAAGGGATGAACTTTGATTTTCCTGAATTCACAGTTCTTACTGGAGTGAATGGGAGCGGGAAATCGCAGCTTCTGCAGGCAATGACTGCGACACAGAACGCCGTGGTCGAAGATATCGAACCTAGTTCTATTGCGCACAT
Organism: Variovorax sp. GW458-11-26-14-LB1; assembly: GCF_059423965.1. Classification (NCBI taxonomy): domain Bacteria; kingdom Pseudomonadati; phylum Pseudomonadota; class Betaproteobacteria; order Burkholderiales; family Comamonadaceae; genus Variovorax; species Variovorax sp. GW458-11-26-14-LB1. The sequence goes on along the minus strand of NZ_JBWKYW010000014.1, from coordinate 53,168 downwards.
TCTGCAGGAACAGTTCTTACTGAATGACGAGCATCCGCAGCAGGGTACGCAACTCGCCGAAGAGAGAGCCGGTATGTACGCGGAGTGGAGGGAGACCGAGGGCAGGTTTCCAAGAATTTTGAAATTGAGGCAAAACCTGGGAGACGATTACCCAGAGATTGAAAAAAAATTGAGGCAATCCAGAGGGTCGTATGCAGAGTACTTGTGGAATTCCGGCCAAGTAGATTTGGCCAAGGTACTCCATGAAGAGGAGTCATTCACTCGATTGACAAGGCGGGCAGAATTTCTGGAGTTTCTGCAATTTATTCCATGTAGCCCGGACTGTGTGACTGAGCAGGACTTTTACACATATTGGCCAACTCATGGTGCAAATTCCGTGACATTGCCAAATCGTCTTTCGTTGATGATGTGGGACTATTACCTAAAGCAGTTTAGAAATGACATGGCAGGTTTCCATGCCGCCAATGGGTTGCCACAAACGGTCGACTATTTGCCGCCGGATCAGTTTGAGAATATACACGGGCCAAAGCCATGGGATTTGCTGAATTCCATTATTGAGGGATTCGGCGGAATTAAATACAAAGCCAGCTCTCCCGAAGGCGTGGACCCATTTGGACGATTTGAGTTAAAGCTGACCCACAAAGATAATCCAAAGATTGAAATCAAGTTTTCATCGCTTTCTTCTGGCGAGAAGACGATGCTGGCCTTGGCAGGCATCTTGTACAAGGGAAAAACTGGGGGAAAATTTCCTAAGCTCGTACTGCTTGACGAGGTGGATAGTTCTCTGCATCCATCGATGGTTAGTGGGCTTATTCGCGTGATCGAGGATGTCCTTATTCCTCGTGGGACCAAAGTGATATTGGTGACTCACTCTCCAACCACGGTTGCTATAGCGCCAGAAATTTCCTTGTATCAGATGCTGCCCTCAGGACCTGATCGAATAAGGAAAATAGAACGCAGTGCAGCGGTGTCATTGCTGACGGAGGGTTTTGCCACTTTGGAGCAAGGCCTAACAATATTTGATGAGGCAGCAAGCTACAAGGTTTCGATCATCACCGAGGGGAAGAACAATGCTTTGATTTCAAAAGCATTGGTTTATTTTGGTCTCGAAAAGGAGGTTGGTATCTTGCGAGGAATGGATGGGCATACTGGAACGGGCCAAATTGGCACGCTATTCAATTTCTTTGCCAGAATTCCGCACAAATCATCCCAAGTGGTGTGTCTGATGGACCCGGAGGTGAAACCCGAGGTTCCTCCTGAACGGGGGGACACACACTGGATTATTCTTCCCGAAAATCGCAACAACATATACGTTTCGCGAGGCATAGAAAATTGTTTCGACCCTAAGCTTTTGGAGGGATTTTTGATTGACAGGTGGAATGAAAAAAAGGGAGAAGCAATTAAAAAATTCGATCCAGATAAGAAGACAGATTTTGTTGAATTTATTTGCGCCAGAGGCGTCCACGAGGATTTCTCTTGGTTTGAGCCAATTGCAGTCAAGCTCAAAGAGCTGATCGGCCGAATGGCTTGAGTCAGACCATGCCTCTGAATTTGCCTTCATCGATGACGGCGATGCCATGCGCCTCGGCCTGCGCAAGCTGCTGCCGGCCTGCCAGATTTCCGGTCACCACGTAGTCCACCGTGCGACTGATCCTGAAGCGGACATCCATGTCTGCAGCTTCAGCCAATTCAGCGAGTTCGGCAAACTGGTTCGCGCCGAAGCCTGCGAAGAAAACCGCAGTCTGCCAACCAGGCCGACGCACACGGCCTGCTTCTGCTTGTTCGGCAACAAAGCTGCTGACTTCAAGCGACAACGCCGGGCGACCAAGGCGTCGATACATCTCTGCTGGAGAAATCAGCTCACCAGTAGCCATGATCGTCACAGACCCCTGAATTCTGTCCAAGCGGAAGGTTCGCAACGCACGCGCCACGCTGCAATGACCTTCGACGTACTCGCTGTGACCTTCAAAGCCGTGATGCTCGACCCGAACGGTTCGGCGACTCTCTGTACCGTCCGACTTTCGATATGTGAATGCGAAGGTGTTCTCGGCGGGATGCTCGTCGGTCTGCTGCTGCGATGCGACTGTCCGAGGCTGAGGCGCAGCGTCTGCTTTGCCGACGACTTCCGGCGCCGCTGGTTTCTTCGTGCCGCCCGTCAGGAAATCGTCGGTCGTCACGCGCCAAAGCCCGAAGAGCACCAGCAGGCAGGCAAACAGAAACACAAGCCGGCCAATGAGCGCTATTCCTGGGGCGGCAACCATGGCCAACACCAGCAACGCAAGCACTGCGACGAAGATGCCTGATGCGGCGGCAAGGCAATGGGCCGGCAGGGAACGCCAACCGCGCCGCAAAAGCGCTGCACGGGTGCGACGCCAACCCCAGGTGCAACCTGCGACCGTCACGACCAAGAACGTCAGCACCCAAGCGGTTTGCATTCGGTAGACCCTACTCCGCCGCGTCGGTCGCGGCGTCCCTCATCGCTATCAGCACCCAACGCGCGAGCGTTGCGACTGCCCACCCCCAACTACCCGTTGGCCCTTTTCGGCTGCGGTTGCGCGAGCGCATCAAGAACGCTGCGCGCGGCGGCACGCCCACGTTCGTCTGCTGCTTCGTAGTTGTCCAAAAGCGCGGCTTCCTCGTGCGTCACCGTCCGCACCACGCTGCCTTCTGGGGGCACATCGGCCGCAGACGTGCGCACGCCCGTGAAAAGAAAACCGACATCCACGCCGCACGTTCCAACACGAGAGAGGTAGTCCGCATCGGGCGCGCGCTTGCCGTTCTCGTAATTGGACTGAGCGTTCAGCTTCACGCCGCCCACCGTTGCCAGATCCTCCTGGGACAACCCAAGGCGCTTGCGTTCCTCTCTGAGCCGAGAAGGAAAATCACTCATTTGGATAAATACCTGTTGAACTTCATCCAATCGAGTGATAAAGTCCGCCGCACACACAAATTAACCCGTTCGGATATTAATCGCATGGCCCACCCTGCCCGCCGCCGTGGTCGTCCGGAGCTACCCCCGGAGATTCGCATCGTCAACGAAGCGCCCATCGCGATGCGGCTGGCACCAGCCGAGAAAGAACGCACCCTGCAGTACGCCGCCAGCGAAGGTCGATCACTCGGCAACTTCGCGCGCCGCGTGTACCTCAAGGGCCTCGCGCAATATGAAGCCGAGCTGTCCAACGCCGGCCGCGCCTCGACCTGAATCCCCATCACCTGACCCCTCCTTTGCCCGAAGGACTTTCGACGATGTACCCCGATCCCAAGCGCATCCGCGACAACCGCCTCACCGTGCGTTTCGACGACTATGAGGAAAAGCTGCTGCGCGCCCTGGCCGACTACCTGGGCGAGCAGCCCACGACGTTGATCCGCGAGCTGGCCCTGCGCCAGGCCGAAGAGCTGCTCGGCGTCAGCCGTGAGCCTTTGGCCGACGGCAGTCTGCCCCGCACCGCGGTTTAAAGCCAGTCGCTCAAAAGCGGCTTGCAGCCAGCCTTAGCCCCGCCGAATGTCTGACGAAAAGATGACGTGCTTCCACCAGATCAACCTGACCGACGCCGAGCACGCAGTGTTCGAACGGGTGCGCCGGGCGCAGGGACTGGACAGCGTCGAAGACGTGGTGGTGTGGCTTGCCAAGGTGCGTTTGCGCAAGGGCGTGGAGCACGTCACCGGCCGCCGCCGCGGGCCGCGTTTGGTCACATCAGGAGGAAAGCCGCAATGAACGCGTGCCAACACGAGCAGGCGGCTGACGCCAGCAACCGCTACATGCGCATCACCATCGAGTGCCCGCACTGCGGCACGCGCTGCGTGGCATGCGACAGCCGCGCGATGAGCAAGACCATGCGCGAGATCACCTACCGCTGCCGCAACTGGCAATGCGGTTTCACCGGTGTCGCCACGCTGGAATTTCAGCGCGTGCTGGTGCTCTCCAGCATCCCTGCGGCAGACGTTTCGCTGCCGCTTTCGCGGCACATCCGCCGCGGCCAGCTTGCCCTGCAGCTGGCAGACGAAGGCAACGTCGCCGACGACGAAGCCTCCTATCTCGCGAATCTGCACACGCCCGTGAGCGATTGGGGCGTCAGCAGCGCCATGCCCGCCGCCCCGCCGGACTGATCTAGTCCCCGCGCCCGCCGGCGCACCGCCCTCCCCGACTCACTGCCACGCGCCTTTTTCAAGGCGTGCGGCCCTTCTCACGCCTTTTTTCCGTCACAGGAGCCGAAGTCATGTCCCTCACCGCCCGCCGCTTCACCGACAAGCCTGTGCAACGCATCGACGTTCCCAAGCTGGCGAAAGTTACACGCGAAGAGGCAGAGCGCCTGCCGCTGCTGGATCGCGTGCTGCTGCAGGAGCACGAGCGACACGCCGCCCGGCTGGCGGACATCCGGCGCGTGGCCGACAAGCTGGCCGCGCTCGACCCCATCGTGCGCGCCGCCCGCGCCGACGGTGCCTATCTCGACGTCACCGAAGTGCGCCTGGGCTACGCGAGCCACCGTCTCGGCCGCTATGGGCGCCGTGTCAACGCCGTCGTGCTGAGGGCCGGCGACACCTTTTCGAGCTGGCGCGACCCCAAGACACAGAACGCGGTCGCCAATGCGCTGCTGGCCGCCGGTTGGCGCGTGGTCGACGTCCATGCAGACGGTTCGGAGATTTCCCGCGACCGCGTCATCTTCATGCACGGACAGCGCGCGGTCGAAACCAGCTGCATGCGGCAGTGGGTCGTCGATGCGATCGAGGCCGGCCACATCACGGCCGCCACGCAGGGCCGCCACCCCGCAACAGATACCGGCACGCCGCTGAACGCTGCCAACGCGGGCGCCGCTCGCACCGCATGCGCTTCCTGATGGCATGGACTGCGCCGAGACGCCCGAACACCACGAGTTCCACGGCCAGGCCAAGCCACCACCGCCCATTCCCGATGGCAAACCGAACCCGTTCTATGCCCGCCACGCGGCCAAGCTCGCGAAGCTGCGCGAAGAGTGCGTCGTCATCGCTTTCGGCCAGCGGCGCGCGCTGCTGGAAGAGGACGAATGGCGGGCTCTGCCGCTCATGCTGCGCTTCTTCGTGCTCACCGAGGCCGGCATGGCCGACCCGGATGACGCGTTGCGGCGAGGCTGGCGCGAGTTCCCCGATGCCGAGCGGAGCGCGATCCGCGCAACGCTGCGCGCGTGGATTCGCGACCTTGATGCGCTCAGCGTTTTGACGCTGTAGGCACCCCATGCGTCTCGTCACCGCACGCCCTGCCACCCCCGATCCAGTCTTCTGGATGCGGCTTCGCTCCAGCCTTCCGAACGACCAGCACGTCGTGAAGGTCGCCCGCCGAATGGATGCGCGCTTGCGCAAGGAACTGCCGCCGCAGTGGGTGCCTGCGTTCGACGTGATCATGCCGCTCAAGCCCTCGGTGAAGGCCATGGGTGCGGACTGGGTCAGCTGGAACCTGGGGCGCGTCGATGCCATGCGTGCCTTCGAGCACGAGCACCAGGACATCCTGCACTGGACGGTGGGAGACGGCGAGGTGTGTGCGCGTGCGCGGCGCTGCGCCAATGCGCTCGACGACATGCTCAACGGCCACGCGTTGCCGATGAGCAAGCAGGACAGGCTCGACATCGTGCTCGACTACTGCGAGCGCATCGGTGTGGAAAAGCCGGTTGCAACGACGCCCGAGGGGCTGATCGCGCGCGCGGTGAATGAGCAATGGTGGCGCCGCGCCTTACGCAAGAAGGTGGCGCGCACGGTTGAGCATGCGGCCATCAAGCTGGGCGTGGTGCACCACAAGAACGGTGGCTATGCCAGCGACGAAGCATGCCGCCGGCGCTTCGACCAAAACAAGCGCAATGCCGATTTGCTGAAGCGCGTGAAGATGCGCAACGAAGCCGGCCAGGTCTACAGCCTGTCCGAGCTGGCCGCGCTCTCGCCAAGCAATCGTGACATCCGCCGCGGCGAGCTGATGACGCGCATTCGCGGCTGCGAGGAATTCGCCGACGCCAACGGGCATCACGGGCTGTTCCTCACGCTTACCTGCCCGAGCCGGTTCCATGCGGTGCTGTCGGGCGGGAAGTCGCGTTGGTCCAAGCCGTCGCGCAACAACAAGTACGAAGGCGACTCCCCGCGCGATGCACAGCAGTGGCTGTGCCGCATGTGGGCCAAGGCCCGCGCCAAAATGGCACGCAAGGGCGTGGCGGCTTATGGCTTCCGCGTGGCAGAGCCGCACCACGACGGATGCCCGCACTGGCACGCGCTGCTGTGGTTCACCACGCCCGAGCAGGCCCAGCTGGCGAAAGAGATCATCAGCGGCTACTGGCTCAGCGATGCGGGCGACGAGCCGGGCGCCGTGCGCAACCGGTGCAAGTTCATCGCCATGACGCGCGGTGGCGCCGCTGGTTATGTCGCCAAGTACGTGGCCAAGAACATCGGCGCGGAGGATGGCGGCGATGCCGGCGTCGGCCAGCACACCGACACCATCGACGGCTTCGAGCACGTCATGGACACGCGCGAGTTCAAGGGCTGGCAGCGCGTGGATGCCTGGGCCAGCACCTGGGGCATCCGGCAGTTCCAAGCCATCGGACAGCCGAGCGTGACGGTGTGGCGCGAAATGCGCCGTGTCACGAAAGACCAGATCGACCGCGCACAGCTGCGCCTCGACTTCGGTGACGCCGCCGCCGTGAAGGCATGGTGGGCATGCCACAAGCACGGCGACCTGCAGGCATCGTGGGAGCGGTACGTGGGTGCCCAGGGCGGCATGTGCCGCAAGCGCCGCGAGTGGATGCTTCGCACCGCCGTGCGGGTCAACGAAGGCTGCAAGAACGTCTATGACGAAACCATCACGCGCAAGACCGTGGTGGGCGTCGAAACGAAGGCCGGAAACTGGCTCGTGAGCCGTCGGCAGTCGTGGGCTTCCTGCGCCGGCGAAGCCGCGCAGGACAAGGCCCAGCGCGAAGCGATGGGCCGCCCTTGGACTCGTTTCAATAACTGTACGGCCCGCCTCACGCGCGAGCCGCTGCGGCAGCTCATGCAGGGTGATCGGCCGTGGGCCAAGCCCTTCGATTCGGAAGAAATCCTGCCGCTGGAGCCATTCCGGCCCGCCCGAGCAGGGCGGCGAACACCGACAGCGCCACCGAACGAGCAGATCCACGTCATCGACGGCGAGCGCACGACCTTCCGCATGCCCGATGCGGGCATCGCCGCAGCCGCGGCACTGATTCGCCAGGCCGAAGTGCGCCCAGTTGCGCCCGCAGCGCCGGCGCCCCGCGCCATCGATGACGCCTCGTCACCCGAGTTCGCCGCCTTGATCGCTCGCGTCAAGGCTTCCGCCCCCCGCCTGCGCGCCCTCGCGGCAGCTGGCCACTGATCCACCACCAACCGGAGCCGCACCACCATGCCACGCACCACCACCGCCGCGGTCGTACAGATCGCACAGCACAAGCCCTATGCGCCGCCACTGGCGCACAAGGTGCACATCACCGCGCCCTACTCGCCAGCCTGCGCCACCGACGTGCGCGCCACCATCGAGCGCGTGCGCGGCCTGCTCGCGAGTCAGGCCGCCGGCCGGCGCAAGCCGCGGCGCGCGGACGCGCTGGCCATCCAGCAGGCCGACATGTTCCCGTCGACGGTCCTGCGCATCGTTGCCCAACAGCAGCGGAGGGCGGCATGAGCGGAATTCGAACAAGCCAGCCGGTGGCGTTGATCCGCGGCGGCAACGGCCTGGACATCGACACCTTCGCCGACGAACTTGATTGCGTTCTGCGGCTCGTCAACAACGGGAGCCTCGGGCGTGGTGTCGATCCCAAAGCCATCGGCTGGGGAAGCGCCGCCCACAAGCAGGCACTGCAGCGCGTCAACGAAAAGGTCCAGACCGTGATCGCGGACATCGCCGAACAAGATCGGCGCGACCTGCTGTCACAGCAAGGCGACGGCGAATGAACGCGCACCGCCTCAACCACCACGACATCCAGGCCGTCAAGTCCTTCGAGGACCGGGCCAGGAAGAAGGCACGCGGCAAGCGCATCGCCGACCGCATCACGCTGCTGGGCTGCGCGCTGGCCGTGCTGGCGCTGCTGGTGCCCGTCTTCGCCGGATGGGCAACGCGATGAGCGCCGCGCAGCACACGCCCTCCCGCCCACGGACGCACCAGCTCATCACGCCCTTCCGAGCCTGCCAGCTCTGCACGCACTCCACCACCTGTGGAGAGCGTCTGCTGTGCGACAGCCCTGCAGCACGGCAGGCGGGCCGGCCGGAAGCGCTCGACGTCGCGCGCTCGACGGACGGCAGCTGCGGCCCGAACGCGCGGCACCTTGACATGCCTGGCTGGCACTGAGCGACCGCGCCGCGATGCCGTCCGTGATCGAGCCCACCGACCAGCAGCTGCGCGACGCGTGCGAGCGCATGGCGCGCCGCTTCCGGTGGACGGACAGCTTTGAGACGGTGATGCAGGACGCCTGCCGCAGCCGGCTCGTGCGTCTTGCGGTTGCCCATCCGAGCGCGGCCGGATTCGCGGCAGCTCGCGCGCCTCGGCTCTTCGCCCGGCGCCTGCCAGCCACCGCGCTGCCCCTCTTCGACAGAAAGCGCGCCGCCTCGGGCGAGTGCGACGACGACTGACCACCAACCCTTTCACCACGCCCTAACCCATGACCAACCAACTTGCTCCCGACTTCATCGGCGTCGACCTCGCGCACGGCAATGACATGACGTTCGCTCAGCCACTTCCAGCTTTGCATCGCGTCTACATCGCAGGGCCAATGACGGGCTACGCTGAGCTCAACTTTCCGGCGTTTCGCGCGGAAGCCAGCGCGCTGCGCCGCGTGGGCCTCGAAGTCGTCAACCCCGCCGAGATCAACATCGACCCCAGCACCGGCTGGAGCGCGTGCATGCGCGCCGACATCGCCCAGCTCGTCACGTGCGACCGCATCCATCTTCTGCCCGGTTGGTCGCGAAGCAAGGGGGCGTCGCTGGAGCATCACATCGGGCGTGCCCTGGGCCTGCTTGTCACCCTGGCCGAAGGCGCCGAGGCCATGCCCGAGCACTTCAGCTTCGCGGGAAGCGTCGACGACTTCGTGAGCCAGTTCCTCAACCACGCCGTCCAGGCAGAGGATGAGGGCGGAATCCGGGCTTCGGCGGCAGTGACAAAAGTCAGCCACGAAGCTGCGCTCGCCATCTGCGAGAAGGTGGCCGGCTACCACCAGGCACAGCTGAAATCTGTCCTCGCCGCTCACGGCTATCACACGGCGGTCACGCAGGCCCACGGTTACCAGTACCTCGGTGCCCGTCGTTGCATCGAGGCCATCCGCGCCGCCGCTCGTTTGGAGGGCTGAGCCATGCCGAAGAAGACTCTGAAGCTCTGCCCGCTCGCTCAACACATCGTCAAGATGCTGGCCGAGTCCGGCCGCCCTGGCCACGGTCCGACGTACGCCTGCAGCAAGGCGCACGAGCTGCACGGGCGCACTACGAACGATGTGCTCGTGTGGGCGAGCCATCAGCTCGACAGCACGAACCGTGGCGCCATCGCTGACGCGATTGGAAAGACATCGGGCTGGACCATCGATGCGGCCGACTTGGCCGCGGCGGCCCGAGTCGAGAAAGCGCTCGGCGCGCTGCCGGTGCTCAACCTGCAGGAGCTGCTGTCGTGAGCCGCGGGAAAGTGCGCAACCGGCGCGAGCTGTGCCGCAGTCATCCGGTAGCTACCGCCGTCGCCAAAGCGCAGATGGCCAGCCACATGACCACGGTCAGCATCGCCATCTACATGACGGCCGACGGCGAGCCGGCGCGCGATCTGCTCGCGCACCTGGGTTGGGTCATCGGCATCGGCGCCGAGATCGCGGCCGTTGTCGCGCCAGGGCTGGCACAGGCGAAGCGCCTGCATGCCGCGCTTCGCACCGTCGTCCAGCTGAGCATCGACAACGCCTGGCAGGCGGCGCAGGCCGGCGTGCTGTCGGACGCGGCCACCGAAGCGAAAGACCTGCTGATCGCACACGCCGGCATCGGCTTCGACCTCATCCCCAGCGGCGACTACATCGCCGGCCGCATCCGCGACGGCGTCGCGTCTCTCGCAGACGTGGCCGGCGCCGAGATCTATTCCACCGAATCCAAAGGAGTCACCGCATGAGTGAACTGATCTTCTTCATCGCCGGCCTGCTAATCGGCGGCGTCATCGGCGCCGGCACGATCTGCATCCTCGTGGTCGGGAGGGACAAAGCATGCTGATGTCCACGACTACCGAGATCCGACACGGCCACCTCTTCTGTGGCCTGGGCGGCGGCGCCAAGGGCTTCAATGCAGCGCGGCCAATCATCGGCACCCAGCGCGCTCGCTTCCGCTGCGTTGGCGGAATCGATAACGACCCCGCGGCCATTCGCGACTTCACGCGAGCGGCTGGTGTTGCCGGCACCGTGCTCGACATGTTCGACCGAAGCCAGTACAGCGACTTTCACGGTGCAGAGCCCGCGGCCGACTGGCGCGAGGCCACGCCGGCGGATATCCACGCAGCCTTTCACAACGAACGGCCGCACATCGTTTTTCTGTCCGCACCGTGCAAGGGATTCAGCGGGCTGCTGTCCGAGGGCAAGAGCAAGACGGACAAGTACCAGGCGCTCAACCGTCTGACGTTGCGCGGCATCTGGCTGCTGCTGGAAGCCTACAAACACGACCCGGTCGAAATGCTGCTCTTCGAGAACGTGCCCCGCATCGCGACCCGCGGCCGGCATCTGCTCGACCAGATCGGCGACTTGCTCCGCGCCTACGGGTATGCCGTCGCCGAAACAACGCACGACTGCGGCGAGCTGGCCGGCCTTGCACAGAGTCGCAAGCGGTTCCTGCTCGTGGCCCGCCATCTCGAGAAGGTGCCGCCGTTCCTGTACGAGCCGGCGAAGAAGCAGCTGCGTGCGGTTGGCGATGTGCTGGGCCGCATGCTGCTGCCCGGCGACATGCGCGCAGGCCCGATGCATCGTGTGCCGTCACTGCAGTGGAAGACGTGGGTGCGGCTGGCTTTCGTCGAGGCCGGAAGCGACTGGCGCAGCTTGAACAAGCTGGCGATCGAGGACGGGCACTTGCGCGACTACATGATCGAGCCCGCCATGCAGGCGGCTGCATTCGCGCCGGCTGACCCGCGGTTTGAACAGTCGTCGAAGTGGACCGACGGGCAAGCCTATGGTGTGCGGCGCTGGGGCGACACGAGTGGGACGATTGGCGGACAGCAGAACCCAGGCCAGGGGGCCTACTGCATCGCCGATCCGCGCCACACCGGGCCGGCCAAGCACAGCAACGAATTCCGCATCGTCCCGTGGAACCGCGCCAGCCTCGCGATCACGAGCGCGCACGGCACCGGCCAGGGCGTCGCAGATCCGAGGCAATCCGGCGAGGCTTTCGCAAAGTACGCAGTGACGGCCTACGAACAAGCTGCCGGCACCGTCATCAGCGGCAGCACCACGGGACAAGGCGCGTTCGCGGTAGCCGATCCACGCAGCGGCATGCAACGTGGCAAGGGAGACAACTACCTGACCGCTGGGCACTATGGGGTGACGGCGTGGTCCGGGCCGGCTGGCGCTGTCAGCGCTGCCGCTGGGCACGACAACGGCCGGTGGAGTGTTGCCGACCCGCGCATCCCAGCCGCAGCCGACAAGGTGCTGTGCCGCATCCAGGCGCTCGATGGTACCTGGCACCGCCCGTTCACAACGCTGGAGCTTGCGGCGCTGCAGTCGTTGGTCGACCCTGAAGAGCAGCTGGAGTTGGACGGCCTGAGCGATCAGGCATGGCGCGAGCGCATCGGCAACGCTGTGCCGCCGGCCGCTGCTACTGCCATCGCCGAAGAGATGGGCCGCACGCTCATGCTCGCGTGGAGCGGCGAGACATTCGCACTGAGCAGCGCCCCGATCTGGGTGCGCAACGTGGCGGTCGCGTTGAGCGTGGCGCGAGGCCACGAATGAGCGAGATCGTCACCAGCTGGATTCTGGGCATTGCTTGGCTGGCGGGGGCCGTGCTCGCCAAGGGCTTCTGGTCCACCGTGTTCGCGGTCACGGTTCCGTTTTGGGCGTGGTATCTCGTGATCGAACGCGCCCTCGCCGCTTTGGGATGGTTGCCATGAAGACGCGCCCAGTGTTCAGCCTCAACCGACGATGCAGCGCCGCGATGCGTCGCATAGCTGCGTTCGTCGACCAGCGCGTCGAGGCCGAGAAGGCGCTCATGGCATCTGACTTTCAGCGACTGCGCGACATCCGTGGCCTGCCACCGGTGACGCTCGATCCGAAGGGGCCGACCCAGTGAGCCGCGGTTCGGCTGACGGAAGCCCGCCGCCCCGCCTGGCGGGCGCGGCTACTATCCGCCCCGAAACAGACCGAACGGGCGCGTGTTCAAGACTCATCGAGATCCTGGCACGCCAGCTCGTCAACGACATCACCAGAGAGCGCAATGAGAGCCTGCCTGTACGCCCGATACAGCACTGACAACCAGAGCCAGAACAGCATCGAAGACCAGCTGCGAGCTGGTCGCGAGCGAGCGGCCCGAGAAGGCTGGCCCATCGCCGCGATGCATGCGGACGAAGGAATCAGCGGCTCGACGCCGGTTGCCCTGCGCGCCGGCGGAAAGGCCCTGCTTGCCGACGCGCTGGCCGACCGCTTCGACGTGCTGATCGTTGAAGGGCTCGACCGCATCACGCGCGACCTGGCCGAGCAAGAGCGCACCGTCAAGCGCATGGAGCACCGCGGCATCCGCATCATCGGAACGGCCGACGGGTACGACACGCAGCAAGCAGGGCGCAAGGTCATGCGTATCGCGCGCGGGCTCGTGAACGAGTTGTACATCGACGACTTGCGCAAGAAGACGCACCGAGGACTGCAGGGGCAATTCGAGCGGGGCATGGCCGCGGGCGGACGCACCTACGGCTACACGAGCGTGCCCGTGGAAGGCGGGCACCGAATCGTGATCGACGAAGAACAGGCGAAGCACGTGCGGTGGATCTACGAGCAGGTCGCCGCCGGCGCCACGCTGCGCAGCATCGTCTACACCTTAAACGCGCAGGGCGTGCCGAGCCCGCGCGGCAATGGCTGGGCCGCCAGTGCGCTGGTGGGCAACGCGAAGATGGGAGACGGCCTACTGAACAATGAGATGTACATCGGCCGGCTCGTGTGGAATCGCCGCCAGTGGCTGAAAGATCCAGACACGGGCAAGCGCCTGCCAGTTGCACGGCCGCGCGACGAATGGCTCGTGCGTGAAGCGCCGGAGCTGCGCATCATCGACGCGACGCTTTGGGGCCAGACCCGCCCGCATGAACTCAAGCGCGGCAACCCGACGCGCGGTCGACCGCACGGCACCTTGTTCGGCGGCCTGCTGCGCTGCGATACGTGTGGTGGTCCCATCATCGCGATCAACGCGAGCCGCTACGGCTGCAGTGCGCACAAGGACAAAGGCCCAACATCGTGCCGAAACGCGGCCACATGGCGGCGCACGGACGTCGACAACCGACTGCTGGCGGAGTTGAGAGAGGATTTGCTGAGCCCGGCCGCATTGGCCGAGGTGCAGACCACAGTGCGCAGGCTGCTGGCCGAGCTGGACGGCGGGCAAGAACGTGCCCAGGCCGCCGCACGCCGGCGCGGCGCCGATCTCGACCGCGAGATCCAGCGCATCGTGGATGCCATCGTGACCGTGGGTGCCAGCGAAGCACTGGCCAACCGCTTGCGTGCGGCAGAGCTGGAGCGAAAAACACTTCAGGCAACGCTTGAACAAGCGCCGCAATTGCAGGTCAGTGCTACCGAAATTGCATCACGCTACAGGCAGCTCGTGATGAATTTAAAAGAGACATTAAGCGGTGAAGCAAATACCGTGAGCGCGGCCCGTCCGGTAATTGCTGAATTGCTCGGCCCGGTCACGCTGCGGCGTGATCCAGAGACTGGGGAAAGCTGGGCACAAATGAAAAACCCCGCTGAACAACTGCTATTAGCAGTCGCATCAGCGGGGTCTCCAATGTTGGTTGCGCGAGCAAGATTTGAACTTGCGACCTTTGGGTTATGAGCCCAACGAGCTACCAGGCTGCTCCATCGCGCGGCAAGTATAAATTATAGCTTATTCAGCGGCGTTTTGCTCAGCGCCAGCATCTTTAATTTCAGCACGGTCGACCAGTTCGACGAGCGCCATCGGCGCGTTGTCGCCCACGCGGAAACCCATCTTCAGGATGCGGGTGTAGCCGCCCGGACGCGCGGCGAAACGCGGGCCGAGTTCGCCGAAGAGCTTGACGACGCTGTCGCGGCTGCGCAGGCGGTCGAAGGCCAGGCGCTTGTTGGCGAGCGTGGGCTTCTTGGCCAGGGTGATCATCGGCTCGATGACGCGGCGCAGTTCCTTGGCCTTGGGGACCGTGGTCTTGATGACTTCGTGCTCGATGAGCGAATTCATCATGTTCTGCAGCATCGCGAGGCGGTGCGAGCTGGTGCGGTTGAGTTTGCGGAGTCCGTGTCCGTGACGCATGGTGCTTTCCTTTACTTTATAAAAACAGACAGCCGTGTCAGGTACTGTCCGGTGCACTGGCCCTTTTCAGGGGGCCGATTTCTCAAAAATTCAAATCAACGCTTGTCGAGACCAGCCGGCGGCCAGCTTTCGAGCTTCATGCCAAGGGTGAGACCGCGCGAAGCGAGGACTTCCTTGATTTCGTTGAGCGACTTGCGACCCAGGTTCGGGGTCTTGAGCAGCTCGTTTTCGGTGCGCTGGATCAGGTCACCGATGTAGTAGATGTTTTCGGCCTTCAGGCAGTTGGCCGAACGCACCGTCAGTTCGAGTTCGTCGACAGGGCGCAGCAGGATCGGATCGAACTGCTGGGCGCTGCGCGGTGCGGGTGCATCGAATGCAGCGAGTTCGCCGCCTTCGAGCTGCGCGAACACGGCGAGCTGCTCGACCAGGATTTTAGCCGATGCGCGAACGGCATCTTCGGCGCTGATCGCACCGTTGGTCTCGATCTCGACCAGCAGCTTGTCCAGGTCGGTACGCTGTTCGACACGGGCGCTTTCGACGGTGTAGCTCACGCGCTTGACGGGCGAGAACGACGCGTCGAGGACGATGCGGCCGATCGACTTGGTCGGCTCGTCCGCGTAGCGGCGCATCGTGCCGGGCACGTAGCCGCGACCCTTTTCGACCTTGATCTGCATGTCCAGCTTGCCGCCTTGCGACAGGTGCGCGATCACGTGGTCGGGGTTGATGATCTCGACGTCGTGCGGGGTCTGGATGTCCGATGCAAGGACCGGGCCTTCGCCGTCCTTGCGCAGGCTCAGCGTGACTTCGTCGCGGTTGTGGAGCTTGAACACCACGCCCTTGAGATTCAGCAGGATGTTGACGACATCTTCCTGCACGCCGTCGATCGACGAGTACTCATGCAGAACGCCAGCGATCGTGACTTCGGTGGCCGAGTAGCCGACCATGGACGACAGCAGAACGCGACGCAGCGCGTTGCCGAGCGTGTGGCCGTAGCCGCGCTCGAAAGGCTCGAGCGTGACCTTGGCCTTGTTGGCGGCAAGTTGCTCGACCTGGATGGTCTTGGGTTTCAGCAGGGTGGTTTGCATGCAGACTTCCTCTCAATACCCCCGGCTCGTTACACCGGTAAGGCTGGTGAAGCGCCTGATCCGCAACAGAGTGCGGAGCAGGAACGTGAACAACAATATCAATCTCCCGCCGGCGCAAAGACGCGCAGGCGGGTAGAGAAAATCAACGCGAATACAGTTCGACGATCAGCGATTCGTTGATGTCGGCTGCGAATTCGTCGCGATCCGGGACCTTCTTGAAGGTGCCTTCGGCCTTGTCGGCGTTCACATCGACCCAGGCCGGCATGCCGACTTGTTGGGCCAGTTGCAGCGCTTCGACAATGCGGTTCTGCTTCTTGGACTTTTCGCGCACGGCGATCACGTCACCGGTCTTGACCAGGTACGACGGGATGTTGACCGACTGGCCGTTCACGGTGATCGCCTTGTGCGACACGAGCTGGCGTGCTTCGGCGCGCGTCGAGCCGAAGCCCATGCGGTAGACCACGTTGTCCAGGCGCGACTCGAGGATGAACAGCAGGTTGGCGCCGGTGTTGCCACGGCGACGATCGGCTTCTTCGAAGTAGCGGCGGAATTGCTTCTCGAGCACGCCGTACATGCGCTTGACCTTCTGCTTCTCACGCAGCTGCAGACCGTAGTCGGAGGTGCGCTGACCCGAGGTGCGACCATGCTGGCCGGGCTTGGAGTCGAACTTGGCCTTGTCTTGAATGGAGCGGCGGGCGCTCTTCAGGAACAGGTCGGTGCCTTCACGGCGGGAAAGTTTGGCCTTGGGGCCGAGGTAACGTGCCACGGTATTTCCTTGGTGTCATCTGCCGCAGTTGCCTGCGGGAGCCGTCGGCGGATATGCCGATGGCGGTGGGCTTAGTGAAAAAACAAATGCGCAGCCGCTCGAAAGCTGGCTGCGCCTTGCGGACTGACGATCAGATGCGGCGACGCTTCTGGGGACGGCAGCCGTTGTGCGGAACGGGCGTCACGTCGGCAATGGAATTGATCCGGATGCCGAGCGCAGCCAGTGCGCGCACCGACGACTCGCGACCAGGACCGGGGCCCTTGATCTCGACGTCGAGGTTCTTGATACCTTGTTCGACAGCAGCACGGCCGGCCACTTCGGAAGCGACCTGCGCAGCGAACGGGGTCGACTTGCGCGAGCCCTTGAAGCCCTGGCCACCCGACGAAGCCCACGACAGGGCGTTGCCCTGGCGATCGGTGATCGTGATGATGGTGTTGTTGAACGAGGCATGCACGTGGGCGATACCGTCCGCAACGTTCTTGCGAACCTTCTTGCGAACGCGCTGTGCGGCGTTGTTTGCAGGTGCTTTAGCCATGCTTGTCTATCCTTATTTCTTCAGGGACTGCGCAGCCTTGCGCGGACCCTTGCGGGTGCGGGCGTTGGTGCGCGTGCGCTGGCCGCGCATCGGCAGGCCGCGACGGTGACGGAAGCCGCGATAGCAGCCGATGTCCATCAAACGCTTGATGTTCATCGTCGTCTCGCGACGCAGATCGCCTTCGATCGTGAACAGAGCGATCTGGTCGCGGATCTTTTCGAGATCGGCGTCGGTCAGATCCTTGATCTTCTTCGAATATTCGATGCCGCTCGCTTCGCAGATTTGACGGGCGCGGGTGCGACCGATACCGAAAATGGCGGTCAGGCCGATTTCAGCGTGCTTGTGCGGCGGGATGTTGATGCCAGCAATACGTGCCATGTGCGTCCTCTAATACTCTTCAATCAACCCTGGCGCTGCTTGTGGCGCGGGTCGGTGCAAATCACACGCACCACACCTTTACGGCGGATGACCTTGCAATTACGGCAGATGGTTTTGACCGAAGCCGAAACTCTCATTTCATTCTCCTAAAACTGTTTAACGTGGCGGTCTACCGCCCGGACTCAATACTGAAACTCACAGCCCTACGATGTCTTGAAGTTCGCCTTCTTCAGCAGCGATTCGTACTGCTGGGACATCATGTAGTTTTGCACCTGGGCCATGAAGTCCATCGTGACGACCACGATGATCAGCAGGGAGGTACCACCGAAGTAGAACGGCACGTTGTACTTCAGGATCAGGAACTCGGGCAGCAGGCAGACGAAGGTGATGTACACCGCGCCAGCCAACGTCAGGCGAACCAGAATCTTGTCGATATAGCGAGCGGTCTGGTCACCCGGGCGAATGCCAGGAATGAACGCACCACTCTTCTTCAGGTTGTCGGCCGTTTCCTTGCTGTTGAACACGAGTGCCGTGTAGAAGAAGCAGAAGAAAACGATCGCAGCGGCGTACAGCAGCACGTAGATCGGCTCGCCCGGACGCAGTGCGCTGGCGATGTCCTTGATCCAGCGGAAGCCACCGTCACCAGCGCTGAACCAGCCCACCACCGTTGCCGGCAGCAGAATGATCGACGACGCGAAGATCGGAGGAATCACACCGGCCATGTTCAGCTTCAGGGGCAGGTGCGACGACTGACCGCCGTAGACCTTGTTGCCAACCTGGCGCCGCGCATAGTTCACGAGGATCTTGCGCTGACCACGTTCCACGAACACCACGAAGTAGGTGACCAGCACCACGACAGCGATGATGAAGAGCGCAACGATGGGGTTCATCGCACCGGTCGTCACCAGCGAAGCCAGGCCGCCGATCGCACCGGGCAGACCGGCCGCGATACCTGCAAAGATCAGGATCGAGATGCCGTTGCCCAGGCCGCGTTCGGTGATCTGCTCGCCGAGCCACATCAGGAACATCGAACCTGCCGTCAGGCTCACCATGGCGGTCAGGCGGAAGCCGAAACCGGGGGCGATCACCAGACCGGCCGACGATTCGAGGGCCACTGCGATGCTGAACGACTGGAACAGAGCCAGGCCGAGCGCGCCATAGCGCGTGTACTGCGTGATCTTGCGGCGACCAGCCTCGCCTTCCTTCTTCAATTGCTCGAAGGTCGGAAGCACGTAGGTCATCAGCTGCATGATGATCGACGCCGAGATGTACGGCATGATCCCCAACGCGAACACGGTGAAACGCGACAGCGCCCCGCCCGAGAACATGTTGAACAGGCTCAGAATGCCGCCCTGCTGGCCCTGGAACAACGCTGCCAGCTGGTCCGGGTTGATACCCGGCACAGGAATGTGCGCGCCAATCCGGTAGACCACGAGCGCGAGCAGCAAAAAGACGAGCCGACGACGGAGGTCGCCGAACTTGCCTGTTTTTGCGATCGTTGCCGCGTTAGTTGCCACGAAGAACTTCTTTCAGTCCGATGGTGATCAGGCGAGGCTGCCGCCGGCTGCTTCGATCGCAGCCTTGGCACCAGCGGTCGCACCCACGCCCGTCAGCTTGACGGCCTTGGTGAGTTCGCCGGTCTTGATGATCTTGACGACCTTGGCGAGCTGGCCCACGAGGCCGGCTTGCTTCAGTGCCAGGACATCGACTTCGGCCAGGCCGAGCTGCTCGAGAGCAGTCAGCGTGACTTCGGCGTTGTACTTCAGCAGGTGCGACTTGAAGCCGCGCTTGGGCAGGCGACGCTGCAGCGGCATTTGACCGCCTTCGAAGCCGACCTTGTGGAAACCGCCTGCGCGCGACTTCTGGCCCTTGTGACCGCGACCTGCGGTCTTGCCGATGCCGGAGCCGATACCGCGGCCGACGCGACGCTTGGCGTGCTTGGCGCCAGCTGCCGGCTTGATGCCATTGAGTTCCATATCAGTCTCTCTTACAGAACTTTGACCAGATAACTGATCTTGTTGATCATGCCGCGCACTGCGGGCGTGTCTTGCAGCTCGCTCACGCTGTTGAGCTTGCGCAGGCCGAGGCCACGCACGGTCGCGCGATGCGATTCCTTGGTGCCGATCGGGCTCTTCACCAGCTGCACCTTGAGGGTTTGTTGTTGCGTCATTTGAATGCTTCCTTCAGCCTTGCGAGAGCTTGCGCTCAGGCGAAGATTTCTTCGACGGTGAGACCGCGCTTGGCAGCCACTTGGCCGGCCGTTGTCGAGTTCTTCAACCCGTCGAGCGTGGCGCGAACCATGTTGTAGGGGTTCGACGAACCATGGCTCTTGGCCACGATGTCGGTGATGCCCATGACTTCGAACACGGCGCGCATCGGGCCGCCGGCGATGATGCCGGTACCCTTGGGGGCCGGGTACATCACGACGGTGGCAGCACCGTGGTGACCTTGCACCTGGTGGTGCAGCGTACCGTTCTTGATCGGAGCCTTGAACAGGTTGCGACGGGCTTCTTCCATTGCCTTCTGCACGGCAGCAGGCACTTCCTTCGACTTGCCCTTGCCCATGCCGACGCGGCCATCGCCGTCACCGACCACGGTCAGTGCTGCGAAACCGAGGATACGACCACCCTTCACCACCTTGGTGACGCGGTTGATCGCGATCATCTTCTCGCGCAGACCGTCCTCAGGACCTTCGTTCTGCGTTCTTGCTTGAATCTTTGCCATTTTGAATCTCGTGTCCGATTAGAACTGCAGACCGGCTTCGCGGGCTGCCTCGGCCAGCGCCTTGACGCGGCCGTGGTAGGCGAAACCTGCGCGATCGAAAGCGACCTTCTCGACGCCGGCAGCCTTCGCCTTTTCAGCGATGCGCTTGCCGATGGCGGTGGCAGCGGCGGCATTGCCACCCTTGCCCGAGGCGCCGAGTGCTGCGCGCACTTCGGCTTCGGCGGTCGATGCGGTTGCGATCACCTTGGTGCCGTCGTCGGAGATGACGGTGGCATAGATGTGCAGGTTGGTGCGGTTCACCGTGAGGCGAGCCACGCCCTGCGTCGCAATGCGGATGCGGGTCTGGCGCGAGCGGCGAAGACGCTGTGCTTTTTTGGTCAACATCATTTTGCTGCCCCTTACTTCTTCTTGGTCTCTTTGATCACGATCTTCTCGTCCGCATAGCGGATGCCCTTGCCCTTGTAGGGCTCTGGCGGACGAACAGCGCGGATCTCAGCGGCGATCTGGCCGACGCGTTGACGGTCAGCGCCCTTGATCACCACTTCGGTCGGGGTCGCGGTGGTCACCGTGATGCCTTGCGGCATGTCGATGTTGACCGGGTGCGAGTAACCGACTTGCAGGTTCAGCTTGGCGCCGGACGCTGCAGCCTTGTAGCCGACGCCGACCAGGTTGAGCTTCTTCTCGAAGCCCTTGGTCACGCCAACCACCATGTTGTTCACCAGCTGGCGAATCGTGCCGCTCATCGCATTCGCTTCACGCGAATCGTTGGCGGGCTCGAAGCTCAGCTTGCCGTCCTTGTTGACGACATTCACCAGCGCGTTGCGAGCCAGGCTGAGCGTGCCGCCCGTGCCCTTGACGCTGATCTGGTCTTCCTTGATCGACACATCCACGCCTGCGGGGATGGCGACCGGCATTTTTCCTACTCGGGACATTTCAGTAACTCCTCGATGTCTCGGTTAGGCGACGTAGCACAGAACTTCGCCGCCGACACCGGTGGCGCGCGCCTTGCGGTCGGTCATCACGCCCTTGGGGGTCGTGACGATCGCAACGCCGAGGCCGTTCTGGACTTGCGGAATGGAAGTGCTGGCCTTGTAGACGCGCAGGCCGGGGCGGCTCACACGCTCAATGCGCTCGATGACCGGACGGCCAGCGTAGTACTTCAGCGAGATTTCAAGTTCGCTCTTGCCGGCTTCGGTCTTGACCTGGAAGCCGTCGATGTAGCCCTCGTCCTTCAGGACTTGTGCGATCGCGATCTTCACCTTGGAAGACGGGACCGACACGGTGGGCTTCGCCACCATCTGCGCGTTACGGATACGCGTCAGCAGGTCGGCAATGGGATCACTCATGCTCATGTTGTTTGCTCCTGCCTGGCTTACCAGCTGGCCTTGGTGACACCGGGGATGTCGCCGTTGAAAGCCAGTTCGCGGATCTTGGCGCGGGCCAGACCGAATTGACGGAAGGTGCCACGGGGGCGACCGGTGATTTCGCAACGGTTGCGCTGGCGCGTGGGGTTCGCGTTGCGCGGGAGCTTCTGCAGGGCCAGGCGGGCCGCTGCGCGCTCTTCGTCGCTCTTCTTCGCGTCGTTGGAAGTTGCCTTCAGTTCTGCGTGCTTCGCAGCGAACTTGGCAACCAGCTTGTCGCGCTTGAGTTCGCGCTGGATCAAAGATGCTTTAGCCACAGATCACCTCAGTTCTTGAACGGGAAACGGAAGCCAGCGAGAAGCGCCTTGGCTTCTTCGTCGGTCTTGGCCGTCGTCGTGATGCTGATATTGAGACCGCGCAGGGCGTCGACCTTGTCGTACTCGATCTCAGGGAAAATGATCTGCTCTTTGACGCCGATGTTGTAGTTGCCACGGCCGTCGAATGCGCGACCCGAGATACCGCGGAAGTCACGCACGCGGGGCAGGGCCACGGTGACGAAACGGTCCAGGAACTCGTACATGTGCACGCCACGCAGCGTGACCATGCAGCCGATCGGCTGGTTTTCGCGGATCTTGAAGCCGGCGATGGCCTTCTTCGACTTGGTGACCACAGGCTTCTGGCCAGCGATCTTGGTCAGGTCGGCGACAGCGTTGTCGAGAACCTTCTTGTCGGCGACTGCTTCACCCACACCCATGTTCAGGGTGATCTTGGTGAGACGCGGAACTTGCATCGGCGACTTGTAGCCGAACTTTTCCGTCAGGTCTTTCGCGATCTTTTCGCGATAGTGTTGTTGGAGACGTGCCATGTGAGTACCTCTTAGGCGAACTTGA
The DNA here is from genome assembly GCF_059423965.1 of Variovorax sp. GW458-11-26-14-LB1. Taxonomy (NCBI): domain Bacteria; kingdom Pseudomonadati; phylum Pseudomonadota; class Betaproteobacteria; order Burkholderiales; family Comamonadaceae; genus Variovorax; species Variovorax sp. GW458-11-26-14-LB1. The sequence goes on along the minus strand of NZ_JBWKYW010000014.1, from coordinate 30,993 downwards.
TTTCGTCGCCGCTCGACTTGAAGACGCGAACAGCCACGCGCTTGCCGTCGGCACCTTGGGTGACCTTGATGCCCACGCGATCGGCCTTGCCGGTCGCAGCATTGAAGATCGCCACGTTGGATTGGTGAATCGGCATGGTCTTCTCGACGATGCCACCGGTCGTACCCTTGAGGGGGTTCGGCTTGGTGTGCTTCTTGACGAGGTTGATGCCGTCGACGATCACATGCGAATCGTCTGCGCGCAGCGACACGACGCCGCGCTTGCCCTTGTCACGACCGGCCAACACGATGACCTGGTCGCCTTTGCGAATCTTGTTCATGGCGTTGTGTCCTTAGAGAACTTCGGGTGCCAGCGACACGATCTTCATGAACTTCTCGGTGCGCAGTTCGCGCGTGACCGGTCCGAAGATGCGGGTGCCGATGGGCTCCAGCTTGGCGTTGAGCAGCACGGCGGCATTGCCGTCGAACTTGACGAGCGAACCGTCAGCACGACGGATGCCCTTGGCGGTGCGGACCACCACTGCGCTGTAGATCTCGCCCTTCTTGACGCGACCACGCGGAGCGGCTTCCTTGATGCTGACCTTGATGACGTCGCCCACGCTGGCGTAACGCCGCTTGGAGCCACCGAGCACCTTGATACACAGGACGGATTTCGCGCCCGTGTTGTCGGCCACTTCGAGCCGGGATTCAGTTTGGATCATTTCTTGATATTCCCAACTTGTACCGATGAGCCTCCAGGAGGGAGACACCGCGGTCAGTCTTGGGCCCGTCGTCCACGCCTCGAACCACTCGAGACGCTTCCGCTTTGGGCTGAAAGCTTCGCCTTTTGAAAGCGAAGCCCGCGATTGTGGCACCCATGCCGGGCGATGTCAACTGCCTCATCACGCGAACTTCGACAGCCGCTAGACTTTGTGGCGTGCGCGCCCCCATCCACCCCCTCGTTTCGCCGCCTTCCGTGCTGCGCCGACGCCTGCTGGCGGGCGGCGCGGGCCTGCTGGGACTGGGATCGCTGGGGCTTGCGGGTTGCCGCAGCGCAACACCGGCGCCGGACACCGGCCGGCTGCAGCGCCTGGGGGAAGCCCGCTGGGCGCACCGACGCTCTATAGAGAGCACCACGGCAGGCGGCCTCTCCGGCATCGACTACGATCCCATCAAAGGTGAGTACCTGCTTCTCAGCGATGACCGGTCAGACCTGGCTCCCGTACGCTGCTACACCGCGCGCTGGCCCCAGCCGGCCGACGCCGCCCCGGAGCCCACCGGCGTTGTCCAGCTGCAACGCCCCGGCGGCGGCCCGTGGCCCGGGCGGCGCCAGGCAATCGACGGCCTGCCCGTGCCCGACCCTGAAGCCCTGCGCCTGCGCCCCTCGGCCGGCACCCTGCTCTGGACCAGCGAAGGCGACCTGGCCCGCGGCTTCGGCCCCGCCCTGTATGAATCGGCGCGCGATGGCCGCTTCCTGCGCGAATTCGCCCTGCCGGCGATGTTCGCCCCGGACCCGACCCAGCGCCACGGTCCACGCGACAACCAGACACTCGAGGGCCTGGCCCTCACGCCCGACGACCGGTCGGCCTGGCTCGCGATGGAAAACGCCCTGGTCCAGGACGGCCCCGTCCCGACCACCACCGCCCCCGGTGGCCCCTGCCGCTTCACCCAGCTCGACCTCGCGACCGGCCGCGCCATGCGCCAGATCGCCTACGTGCCCGACGCCATCCCGCTGCGCCCGCTGGTGCCGGGCACTTACGCCGACAACGGCGTGAGCGAGGTGCTGATGCTCGACGCCCACCGCATGCTGGTGCTGGAACGCGCCTACGCCACGGGCGCCGGCAATTCGCTGCGCCTGTATGAAATAGACACCCGGGCCGCCGACGACGTGCTCGCCATCGACGCCCTCACCCCCGGCAACCACCGCCCGACCGCCAAGACCCTGGTGGCCAACTTCGCCACCCTCGGCCTCTCGCGCCTGGACAACACCGAGGGCATGTGCTGGGGCCCATCGCTGCCCGACGGCCGCCGCCTGCTGGTGGTCGTGAGCGACGACAATTTCAACCCGCTGCAAGTGACGCAGTTCGCCGCCTTCGCCTACACCGACCGACCATGACCATCGCCGTGACCTTCCTGCCCCGCACCGCGCCGGGCCCCCTGCCCCCCATCGCCTTCATCGGCGGCGGCAACATGGCCAGCGCCATCATCGGTGGCCTGATCCAGCAAGGCGTCGCGGCCGACAACTTCGAAGTGGTCGAGCCCTTCGAAGAGGCCCGCACCAGGCTGGCCCAGTCCTACGGCATCGTCGCCAAGGCCGAGGCCAGCGAGGCCCTCGCGCGCTGCGCCGTGGTGGTGTGGGCGGTCAAGCCCCAGACCTTTGCCGAAGCCGCCCGCCCGGTGCGCGCCTTTGCGGCCGACGCCCTGCACCTGAGCGTGGCGGCGGGCATCCCGTCCGACAGCATCGCCCGCTGGCTCGGCACCGAGCGCGTGGTGCGCGCCATGCCCAACACCCCCGCGCTGGTCGGCAAGGGCATGACCGGCCTCTTCGCGCGGGCGGGCGTCGAAAGCGCCGACCGCGCACGCGTCGGCCAGCTGCTGGCGCCGACGGGCGAGCTGATCTGGGTCGACGCCGAGCCCGCGCTCGACGCGGTGACCGCCATGTCGGGCTCCGGCCCGGCCTACGTGTTCTATTTCATCGAGGCGATGACCGAGGCCGGCGTCGAGATGGGCCTCACGCCCGACCAGGCCCAGCGGCTGGCCATCGGCACCTTCACCGGCGCCTCGGCGCTGGCGCACAGCGCCACCGAGCCGCCTTCGGTGCTGCGCGAGCGCGTGACCTCCAAGGGCGGCACGACCTACGCGGCCCTGAGCGCGCTCGAAGCCTCGGATGTGAAGGGCCAGTTCAAGACCGCCATCCGCGCGGCGCAGAAGCGCGCGGCCGAGCTGGGCGAGGAATTCGGGCGCGGCTGACCCGCCCGGCGGGCTATCGGAGGGCGTAGCCCGCCACGATGCCCACGAACACCGCGAAGCCCAGCCAGTGGTTTTCGCGGAAGGCCTTGAAGCAGCCTTCCCGCGTGCGGTCCTGGATCAGGCGCCAGTGCCAGAGCGCCTGGGCCACCGCCGCGGCAATGCCTACATAGAAGAGCGCCCCCAGCGACCGGCTGGCACCGGCCCAGATCCAGACCGCCAGGAAGATCGCGTAGCTGGCCATCACCGCCGCCACGTCGAAACGACCGAAGGTGATCGCCGAGGTCTTCATGCCGATCTTCAGGTCATCGTCGCGGTCCACCATCGCGTACTCGGTGTCGTAGGCCAGCACCCAGAACAGGTTGCCCGCCAGCAGCCACCAGGCAAAGGCCGGCACCGTCGACTGCACCGCGGCAAAGGCCATCGGGATGCCGAAGCTGAAGGCGATGCCCAGCACCGCCTGCGGGATCGACACGAAACGCTTGGCGAACGGATAGATCAGCGTGATCGCCAGCGCCGCGAACGACCACAACACCGTCGTGCGGTTGGTGGTGAGCACCAGCCCGAAGGACAGCAGCGCCAGCACCGCGCCCAGCCCCAACGCCTCCTTGACCGACATCGCGCCGCTCGTCACGGGCCGCTGGGCCGTGCGCTTCACATGGCGATCGAAGTCGCGGTCGGCCACGTCGTTGACGCAGCAGCCCGCGCTGCGCATCAGGAAGGTGCCGAGCGTGAACACCGCGAGCAGGTGCAAACCGGGCCAGCCGTCGGCCGCGAACCAGAGCGCGCCCAGCGTGGGCCACAGCAACAACAGCCAGCCGGCCGGCCGGTTCCAGCGGATCAGATCGAGGTAGAGCGCAAAACGGCGGGCAAGCATGCGGCGGACGGGCAGACGAAAAAAGAGCGGCCATTGTGCCGCTCTTGCAGGGACTCCCGGCGCACCGGGAGATCAGGAGGCCGCCGTCAGTCCTCGAGCAGCGAGCGCAGCATCCAGGCCGTCTGGTCGTGCACTGTGCAGCGCGCGGTCAGCATGTCGGCGGTCGGGTCGTCGCCGGCCTCTTCGGCCACCGGGATGAACTCGCGCGCGATGCGCGACACCGTCTCGTGGCCCTTCACGAGGATGCGCACCATCTCCATCGCCTTGGGCGGGGTCTGCGGCACGTCGGGCACGGTGGCGATCTTGCTGAACTCGGCGTACGAGCCCGGCGCGTAGTGGCCCAGCGCGCGGATGCGCTCGGCGAGCACGTCCGTCGAGCCCCACAGCTCGGTGTACTGCGTCATGAACATCGCATGCAGCGAGTTGAAGTGCGGCCCTGTCACGTTCCAGTGGAAGTTGTGCGTCGTGAGGTACAGCGTGTAGGTGTCCGCCAGCACGCGGCTCAGGCCTTCGGCGATGGCCGCGCGGTCCTGGCGTTCGATGCCGATGTTGATGATCGGCGCGTTGCGGCTGCCCGACTCCTGCGCGACGACGGCGCCGCCCTTCTTGGGCACCTTGCCGGCGGAAGCTGCGGGCGACGGGGACTTGGTTTTCTTCGAGGGTTTGGCCATGGCGGAGGGGTCTTTCTTGAAGTTGGGTGACAACACCGAAATTCTGAAAGCCGGCAGGCGGCTTCGCAACAGCTTCACTCTATCCCAGCGATCAGCGATCCCAAACAGCCCGCGCGTAGGCGAAGGCCCCGAATCGCTAGGAGAGTCGTTTGACACCCGGCAGCTCGCACGCGTAGATCGCGTTGCGCAGCGCCGCAATGGCCTCGTAGCGCGTGAAGGTGCGGCGCCAGGCCAGCACCACGCGGCGCATCGGCGGGTCGCGGTCCTGCGCGTCGCGCACGGGCAGGTAGCGCACCATCTGCTCGGGCTCCTTGCGCCCCTTGACCTTCGGCTTGAGCGCCTCGGCCGGCACCGACAGGCGCGGCACCAGCGTCACGCCCATGCCCGAGGCCACCATGTGCTTGATGGTCTCCAGCGACGAGCCCTCGAAGCTCTTGCGGATGCCCTCGGCGTTGCTCGAGAAGCGCGCGAACTCGGGGCACACCTCGAGCACGTGGTCGCGAAAGCAGTGGCCCGTGCCCAGCAGCAGCATCGTCTCGCTCTGCAGCTCTTCCGAGGTGATCGACTCGCGGTCGGCCAGCTTGTGCTTCACGGGCAGCGCCGCCATGAAGGGCTCGTCGTACAGCGGCGCCATCGCCAGGCCCGTGTCGGGAAAGGGCTCGGCCATGATCGCGCAGTCGATCTCGCCGGCGCGCAGCATCTCGAGCAGCTTGACCGTGAAGTTCTCCTGCAGCACCAGCGGCATCTGCGGCGTACGCGCGATCACCTGGCGCACCAGGTCGGGCAGCAGGTACGGGCCGATCGTGTAGATCACGCCCAGGTTCAGCGGGCCGGCCAGCGGGTCTTTTCCGCGCTTGGCGATCTCCTTGATGCTGGCGGCCTGGTCGAGCACGCTTTGGGCCTGCTGGACGATCTGCTCGCCGAGCGGCGTCACGGTCACTTCACCGGCGCTGCGCTCGAAGAGCTTGACCTCGAGTTCGTCCTCGAGTTTCTTGATGGCCACCGAAAGCGTCGGCTGGGACACATAACAGGCCTCGGCCGCCTTGCCGAAGTGCCGCTCGCGGGCGACTGCGACGATATATTTGAGTTCGGTGAGAGTCATAGCTTGCGTCAATTATGCGCAAGGGTCTGTGACCCGGCTGGGGCGGGGTCAAAAGCCGCGGGCTACGCTGCTCAGTCGGTGCGGCTCCAGACCCATTGCACCGGCTGCCCAGCGTTCGAGGGCATCGGCTCGCCCTGCGTGACCGCCGCGCTCACCCGCAGATCGGTCAGGCAGGCCCAGACGCCCGAGCGGGGGCAGGTTTGGCCCGTGTCCGCAAACAGCAGCTCATCGCGGCGCATGCGGTGCCCCTGGACCTGCGCCGAGCCATCGTCCTGCACGGAGAAAGCGACGCGGCCGGACGCGGCACGCTCTTCGAAAATCTCGATGGCGCCTTGCAAGGCGATGAAGAAATCCCAGTCGGACAGATCCTGTTCCGCCGCCGCGGCGGTGAAGTCGGCCTGGTACAGGCGCCGATAGCGCTCGGCGTTGTAGTCCAGCTCGAAGACGACCTGGCCTGTCGCGGCGTTCATCAGCCGGAACTGGCTGAAGCCCTGCCGCAAACGCCCATCGCCATACCGCGAAGGCGCGATCTCGCTGCGCAGGACGGGCGAGAGCATCACCACGGAGCCGTCGTCGCGCTTCTGGCAGATATTGAACACGGCACCGTCGTCGGCGCGAAAGACGAACTTCTCGTCGGACGTCCAGTAGCTGTAGTAGCGCTTGTCGTTCTCGATCGTGTAGCCGCCTTTGACGGGGAGGTCGGCGAGGACCGATGCGCCTGGGGGTTTCTCGGCGTCGTCGACTGGGCGCCAGCGGCCGGTTGTGGGGTCCAGGTCGATGAGGTCGGAGGCGGTGTGATGCAGGTAGAGCCACATGGGACAGGTTGAACCATCAACCCTGTTTCGGGCAAACCTCTCCACTTCGAGTGGAGGCGGGAGGGCCGTCTTGTGCCGCAAGGGTCGCGTTCATGTCAGGCGATGCGACCGCGCCGTGCGTGCGCGCATAGTCAACGAGGTCCTTGGGATAGAACGGCAGGTCTCGGTAGCTGCTGTCGTCGATGTCCCAGAGGTAAGTCACCAGCCCGGCCTCGAATGCCCAGTAGCCGAAGAAGCTCTGCGGTGCTCTGTCGTGCAGCCCATGCCAGTAAGTGCCCTTCATGGCGGGGAACCACTTCTTGAGGAATTCGGTCACGAACAAGGGGCGCTTTCTCGGCTCGGCCTCGATGGCTTTCAACAGCAGCGGATGGGCTTTGAGAAAACGCAACCGGCCCTTTGCAGGAACTGTCGGTAGGCCGAGCTGTCCAAGCAGCGTTTCGTACAAAGCATCCTTTCCGCGATTTTTGGCCCGAGCCACATCGAACAGGGCGGTCACGCGCGGAACAAGACCGTCGTGGCGCAACAGCTTGGCCAACGACAGCAAGGTCATGGCGTAGTGGTAGCCGTCGAGTTCTTCGAGGAAAACAGGCTCTGTCTGATAGATCGGGTGAGGCAGATTTTCGGCCTCGACAGCTTGAATCAAAGAAGGAAAAGCTCTCGCGATTTCCTGCACCGGGCTCCCTGCGGAATAGTCCCCAACGAACAAGGAAAATTTCGAACCGGCCAAGAAGCTGTGCCAGCGGGACCAAGCATTTTCATCCGCGGAGGCCAGATCATTTCTTAGATAGCCTTCAAGCTCCGCGACGTTTGCTCGGGTTGCGTTCACAAGAAGTAGATAAGGCTCCTCGTCCAAGAACCTCTCGCGTCGGGTCGAGTAGAAGTTGCTCATCTGTTCGCTCTCAAACTTTTCAATTCATCTTTTCGAAGTCGTCGCCACACTCCTTCAGTTCGGTAACAAGCTCATCGATATCCTGCGTATCGAAAAATTTCATCGTTGTGCTCATGACTCTTCATTCACAAGTCGTTCGCGACGCTTCGAGTAAGAACTACTCATAGCTCACCAGTCCAAACCGCGCATTTGACTTGAGTCTCAGAGCTTGGGCGCCGTTTGATCCGCACTCCATTGCCAGAAGGTTGCGCCGTAGCTGCTGCCCTCGATGACGGGCATGACCTCGTCCGCCTTGAAGTAGCGTCGGCTGCCCGCCTTGGCTGGCGTGAACCACCAGCCGGCCAGTGGGCAGGGCTCTCCACCTCGTGTTGAGATCGGAGGGCCGTCTTGTGCCGAAAGGGAAGCGCTGGTGTCAGGCGATGCGACCGCGCTATGCGTGCGCGCATAGTCAACGAGGTCTTTGGGATAGAACGGCAGGTCTCGGTAGCTGCTGTCGTCGATGTCCCAGAGGTAGGTCACCAGCCCGGCCTCGAAGGCCCAGTAGCCGAAGAAGCTCTGCGGTACCTTGTCGTGCAGGCCATGCCAGTAAGTCCCCTTCATGGAGGGATACCACTTTTTTAAGAACTCGGCGATAAACAGCGGGCGCTTTCGGGGTTCAGCTTCGATGGCCTTTAGCAGCAGCGGATGGGCTTTCAGGAAGCGCAGCATGCCCGTTGCATGAACTGTTGGTAGGCCCAGTTTCTCCAGCAGCGCTTCATACAAGGCATCTTTCCCGCGGTTCTCGGTCCGAGCTACTTCGAACAGTGCGACCACGCGTGGAACGAGGTCGTCGTGGCGCAGCAGCTTGGCCAACGACAGCAAAGTCATGGCGTAGTGGTAGCCATCGAGTTCTTCGAGGAAAACTGGTTCCGTGCGCTGTGTAGGGTGCGGAAGGGCAGATGGCTCCTGAGCTGCAAGCACATTCTCAAAAGAAAGCGCCAACTCGCCAATCGGCTCGCCAGCTGAATAGTTCAGAACCAGCAATTCGAGCTTATTCGAGGCGATGAACCAGTTCCAACCATGCCACGCGAACTCGCCAGCATCCGCGAGTTCTTCGACCAGTGAGCGTTGGTAGTCCTGGATCGATGCAGTCCTGCCTTTGGTCTGAACTACGTAGGGCTCTTCGTTCAAGAACCTCTCACGTCGGATCGAGTAGAAGTTGCTCATTTGTCCGCTCTTAAACTTTCCAATTCATCTTGTCGATGTCGTAGCCACGCAATGCATAAGGTGGGAAGAAGGCCAGGCCCTTCATGCGCCTTCCACCTCGGGATTGCGCTACCTTCTTGTTCTTGGCATTTGCGGGCTGGCAACCATAGAGCCACCGAAGATACTGTGCTATTACGGATTTCAGCTTTGCAGGTGGTTGTCCTGTGACGGGATCGGGAGGGAAAACGGTGCTTTGCAGACGACTATTGATCCAGTTGCGACTCATTTGCTTCTGTCCCGTCGTCGTCGTCCCCAGCTTGTTCTTCCATTCAATGTCCTGAAGCTTGTTGCCCGACTTGACGTGATAGCCGAACTTGGCCTCCATCACCACAAAGCGCGGAAACGTTGCGGGCTTGCCCGTCACCGGGTTGAAGTCTGAATCGATATCGCCGAAGGGCTTGATGCTGCGGCTGACGGCCGCCTTCGCAATCTGCTCACCAGGTATCTCCACATCGAGTTCGTCCAGTATCCAGCCCAGGCTGTTGGGGATACCGTTGTAGTGCGGTGGCAGCAAGGTGCCACCGGTCACCACACTGGGCTCTTTTTCGAAGAGGCCATCGATGCCCTGGTCCGAGCCGAAGAACGCGCTGGTATCGCGCTTGGATGTGTTTGGCGCTGGGAAAAGACGCGAGTAGCCCATGAAGTTGATGAAGTAATTGTCCACGCAGCTCTCGCACAAGTTGCCGTTGATCTGCGCGTACATCCAGTCGAGCAATTTGTCGGGAATCTTGTCCAGCACCTTGGGGTTCGTGATGTTGGTTGCGGCGTTGTAGACCACATGCTGGAGCTTGGCAACGGCAGCAGCCACCCAGATCTGGACCTGCTTGAGAGCGCTCATCACCCAACCACTGATCTTGGCGTACCACTCGCTGATCACCTTGGACATCCTGGGCAGGTAGCGCCCCACGGCAGCCCCGATCTTGTCGAATATCTGGCGCAGCAGCGAGTTGATCTTGCCCGCGTAGGAAGGGAAGTTCAGTCCCTTGAGGTACCCCAGGGTGTCACCGGTGCCCAGGAACCGCAGCATCGCGGCACCTTCGCCGGTCTCCAGCGCAGCAACCGCAAAACGCATGTTGGCGAACTTCGGCAGCATCCGGTAGATCACCTTGCCAGCCCGTCCCACGTAGGGGATGCACAAGGCGGCAGCGGCCATGCCCAGCTCCACCAAGGCACCCTTGGTTTCCTCTGCCGTGTCGTCCTTGGAGTCGACCAGCAACGCCAGGGCGCGCAACACGTCGCGGAAGTCTTCCAGAATCCAGATGGCGATCTGCTTGCCGATGGTCAGCGGATTGATCAGTTCGACAAGGCTGAGTATTTCAGCGAACAAGTCGGAGACCCAGTTGCCTTGCTCGCGCAGGTAGCTTTTCAATGCGTCGGAGCCATTGAAGTTCAGCTTGTCGAGTTCGATCGTCCAGTCGTCCACGGTGTCCGCAGCGCTGCGCGCGCCCTTGGCCGCCAGGTCCCGCACCCAATCGAACGCGTCGCTCAGGTAGGTGTGCGCATGCGCGTCTTCGAGACTGACCAATTCACCTCTGTCGCCGCTCATTTTTTGACTCCCTGTTCAACTTGATCCGCGAACGCCGCCGTGAGCGCGCTGCGCCATGCCGAGACGTCCGCTTGTGCCTTGTCTTTGGAATGCACGGAGGGGTCGATCGTCTTCACCTCCTCGTATTTCACCTTGACCGGACCCGGTGGCACGTTCTCCATTCGAGCATGCCCCTGTGCGTCCAAGTTGCCGCTGCGAACAGAACCATCGGAAAAGGTCGCGGTGTACTTGGCGCCTGCGACGGGGTCCAGATCGGCATAGTGATAAGTGAGTGCGATCCAGTTCTTGAGGTCCATCGCGTCGGACGGTAGTTGCGGCAACTCCACCGAACCCCGCCCCGGCCCCACAAAGCTCTTGCTCGTCCCCTTCACATCTAGCAGCCCCGGCATCTTCAAGGTGATGTTCACCCCATTCAGCTCGATGCTCGTCTGCCCGCCCTTGAGCGTGATCTTCTGCTGCGCCAGCACATGGATCTCGTCATTGCTGCTGGTGACCGTGAAGCCTTCCTTGGCCAGCCATTCGAGTTCGTCGGTGTGCGCCTGCACGCTCACGGGTCCGTCCTGAGCGATGACCTGGATGCCACCTTCGTGGCTGTAAAGGCCCACAGATTTGGCGGCCGCAAAGCTCACGGTCTTGCCCGCCGCGATATGGGCCTGCGCCTGCGCGGTCCAGTGGATGGCCTCGCCCGCGTACACAGTCGCGCTGGCGGGCGTGGCCATGCTCAGGCTCATGGCCGCATCGAGCACCATGAGCGGCCTGGCGAAGGCGGGCACCGGGTCTTGCCCTTCGCGTGAGCCTGCGCCTTCTCCACCCTTGGGCTCGCGCGCGTCCTGTCCGTTGACGCTGCCGGGATAGTGCCCGTTCTTCTGCGGATCGATGTCGTCGATCAGTAGCTGCAGCAGCGCCGTGGCGCTCAGCGCCAGCGCCTTCGCGCCGCCGGCCGCATCGGACAGCTTCTGCGCCTCGCGCAGCGCGCCGGCGAGCTGGCCACGCACGCTGGTAGTGTCCTGCACGCTGCCTGCCGCGCGTTCCTGGGCCAGCGTGGAGATCAACAAACCCTCGCCGGCGCGCGTGGCGACCCAGGCGTCGGAGCGCAGCTCCGCGCCGCTGCCGCGCCAGGCGCCGCGGCTGCTCTCGTCGGGTGACTGGGCGTTGAGATGACCCAGGTTCAGCTGGCTGGCGGCGTGCGAGCTGGCCAGGCGGGTGCGCACCTGTCCGGGCGCATCGTCGGCGATCCACTGGTTGTAGCCGCTGCCGTCGAGCGCGCGGCTGTGCCAGCCCGAGAGCACGCCCGCATGGTTGGCCGATGAATCGGTGCCGGCCGACCAGGGCGGCAGGTCCTGTCCGTTGTAGAGCTGCTGGGCGACTACCGGTCGGTCGATGTCGCCTTCGATGAAGGACACGAGCACTTCAGAACCCACGCGCGGCAGGTGATGTGCGCCCCAGTTCGGGCCCGCAACGGGCGCAGCCACGCGCAGCCAGACGGACTGGCGGTTGCTGGCGTGACGACCGGCGGCGACCAGGCTGCCTTGTCCGCTGCTGGTCGACTGCTGCTGGTCCGCACGCTGGGCCTGCCAATGGAAACGCACCTGCACACGATGGTCGCGCTGGGTGTGGACGGCGGTCGGTGCCTCGTCGTCATCGCCGCCGACCACAAGCGCGACCATCGCCTCGGGAGCCGTGGGCTTGGGTAGCCACAGCGGCACGACCTGCGCCTCGGCCGGCTGGGCCTCGAAGCTGTTGCGGTAGCTGCCCTTCTCGAGTTCACCGGCCTCGAGCACCTGCGCCGCCTGTGCGCCGAGGTTGTTGGCCGCTTCGTGGCGCACGCGCAGTGCGAGGAATCTGCGGCCGTCGTAGCGGTCGTGTTGCGTGAGCGTGAAGCGCTCGCCGGCACCGAGCTGTCGCACGCTGCCCGCGGCACCGTAGCGCTTGATGCGCGATTCGAAGGCCACCAGCTGTTGTTCGGCGCGGCGGGCGGCGGTGGCGCTGTCGGCATAGCGCTGCGCGCCGGTGCCGTCGTAGTGCTCCAGCACGGGCACGTCGCCCATGGCCAGCGCGCTCTGCACCGCGCCGGTGGGGGCCTGCAGCACGCTGGCGTCCCAGGCGTTGCGCATGACGGCATTGGTGGCGACCTGGCGCCGGCTGCTCCAGGCGGTGATGGCGTCGGTCGCTTCGGTGGCATCGACGCGGTGGAAGCGGATCTGAGAAAGGGCGCAGTCGGGCGGGGTTGCCGCGCGGTCGAAGATCACCAGGCGATGGTGCGAGGGCGTGGTGTTGCCGCTTCCGCTGCCCGTCGACTGTTGCTGCTCATGCTCGAAGCGAAAGCTCAGGCCCTCTTCCGCCAGCAGGCGCAGAACGAAGGCCAGGTCCGACTCACGGTACTGCACGCAGGTGGGCCGCACGGGCATCTCCTGCGTGACTTCGAAGCTGAAGCTCGCGGTGGTGTGATCGGCGAACACTTCGCTGACGATGTCCTGCACGTGCTTGGCGGCGTACACGAAGCTGTCGCGGCGCAGGCCGAGCGCGGCGAGCCAGGGTTGCAGGTGCAGCCGGTAGCGCGCCAGGCCGCCGTCACCGCCCAGCGCATCGACGGCCGTGAGGTAGCCGTGCCAGGTGCGAAAGCTGCCGTTGGCCAGCAGCAGGCGCAGGCTCAGCTCTTCGCCGATCAGCGCGAACGGGTCGAACTCGCTCGAGGTGGCGAGGGTGTCGATGGTGAAGTCGAAGAGTTCGTTGAGGCCTTCGGTGCCGGTGAAGCGCTCGACGACGACGGCGTTCTGCGGCGCCGACGCGGGCAGCTGCAGCTTGATGAGCCGCGCCTGCTCCGACAGCCGCGCGACGTTCAGCCCCTCGAGCTTCCATGGCGTCGGCATGAAGCTGCTTGATGTGTCTGATGACATGGATATCCACCTCCCTGGTGTCAGTGCCGGTCGTGCCGGTCTTCGTTCGATGCATGGCCGCGCGCGATCTTCCCGCCCTGTCGGTTCAGGGGCTGGCCGATCGCCATCGCGTGGACCAGAAAAATCCTAGTTCGCCAACGTTGCATGTGCGTTTGCTGTGCCACAGCTGAATGTCATGACCGCAGGCGGCGGAAACACGGTGTTCGATCCGAACAGCCCGTAGCGCTTGGCGTTGATCGTGACGGTCTGGGTGAACGAGCCGGTCAGCCCCAGGCTGGACGCGGTCGGGTTCGTCTCATCGAAGCTCAAGATCTGCGCAGACAGGAACGGATCTTTGGGCATGTCGAGGACCACATGAATGGCGGCTGTGGGAATGGTTTCATTTCCAAGACGGATGCCGAACCAGCTGCGCGTCACGAACGTGGAGGACTTTTCCAGCCACGCGTCATGGACCGAGCAATCGCCAAAGGACGGTGCATCGAAACGAAGCTTTGCCAACAGCCTTCCCTGGGCCCGGCTCTCGTCGCTCAATACCGCGGTGGATATGTCGGAGGTGCTCACGTTCACCCTATAGCCGCGATAGGCCACCGCCGATGCAATAAGGAGTGCTACAGCACCCGCAGCAAGCAGCGCGAATCTCTTCACAGGCCGCGGGCGCCGCATGGCGCGGGAATACGGTCGGCGGATGTCATGACGGTCATTGCCTCCACTGATCTGGGACATGAAAGGGCTGTCTCGCATGGCAGGCGTCCGTCATTCGCGAATGCCTGCCGAACGACGCACCTCTTCTTCGCTCAAGGCCAACCCGCCAGCGGCGGCGATGACCTCTGGCGGGAATTGCGGCAACTTGCCCGTTCCCGAGCGCCGCAGGCTCTCGCCCGGCTGGATCGGCGGGCCGCCCTCTTCCATGTAGCGTCGAATGTGCTCGTACAGGCGCCAGAGCAATTCATCCTCCCACCAGCCCTTGTAGCCAATGGTCACGATCTCCTGGCATTGCCTGGGTTGCCTGGGGTCGCCCCACAGCAGCGCCAGCAGATAGGAAGAGCGCGCCGCTTCGCCCGTGATCTCGGTGAGTTGGTAGCTGCGCGCATAGGCGTCGTCCCAGCGACAGGTCTTGACCTCGCCAACGCCTGCGCGCTGCCAGACCTTCCAGAACTTCATCGGAACGACGGTGAAGAATGAAACCTCCCTGGTCTTGCGATTGAAGAGAACCGGCAGATCGCGGGGCGTAAGGAATCCGACTCTGAAGAAAAAGATGGCCGCGACCAGAAAGAAGAGCGCGGCCATCGTCGAAACCATGGACATCAACAAGTTCAGAACGTAGTCCGACCTGCTTGAATCCAGATCCATGATGGATTCGAACGCGCCCCATCCGAACATGCAGGCAGCGAATCCGATGAGGGCTGCGTACAGCCCCATCATGAATGTGATTTCGGTCGTTCCCGCCGGTGCGCCCACAACGATGGCGTTCGGATGAATGCCCAACAAGGAATCGCACGAACTCGCCTTCCCATGCACGGGCTCGCGCTTTTCACGCGAGGCGATGCGCCAGGGAGACTTTCCTCCCAGCAGGCTCTTCTTCTGGACTTTCTCGACGAACTCAAACTGCGGGTCGGGCGCATTCCATTGCGGCAGCCGAATGTCGTAGTCCGGATTGTTTTCACGGCTCATGATCTGTCACTTGGCGAGTGACTCATCGACAATGAGCTCGCCTCCTTCAGGTGCATCCCAGATCCTCACATTGCCCTTGATGCCGCTCATCGCGTCGCGGCTCATTTCCACCCGTCGAGTGATCGATTCATCATTGATTTCCAGCGGAAATATCTTGGTCTTCGGCCCTTCGACGATCTTGTCCTGCGCGTTCAATTTCCACTGCTTGCGCTGATCCGGCGTGCCAGTCACTTCAAACCCGAGTTCGTATTTCACCAGCTCACGCAACTGAACCGGGATGAACAGGCGCGTCCATGCTTCGTATGTGTCCGTGGGAACGTTCACCAGGATCGGGGCCATGCCAACCGAGCGTCCTTGCAAAGTCGTCTTGATTCCCGCATAGAAATCGACGCGAACACCCAGCAAGACCTTGTTGAGTTCATTCTGTTCCCTCTGCAGATTTCCCCACTTGTCACTGGCTTCGCCCCAGATGCTTCGCTTCACCCATTCGACAGTGGGCGCATCGTTCAGCAACATGGCGATGAAACCCGCAATCAAGCCCAGCCCGAGAAGCAGCAATCCCCACCCCGTCCAGGACAAGCCCCAACCGGCCGCCACGGTTCCCGTGATCCAGCCTGCAGTTCCGGCCACGTACATTCCACCGGCGATGGCTGCACCGACAAAGAACAGGCTTTGGGCAAGGTACAGGGCCGATGCATCGGAATCTCCTTTTTCTTTTTCATTTCTGTGCCGCAAGAAGGCACTCACAGCGTCGAATAGAAGCGATATCGCCGACGCGCTCCCCGCCACCAATTTCAATCCCAGCGCCGACGCCGTCTTGCCGAGTTGCTTCGCGTACGCCTCGCTGATTTCCAGCAGCGCGCCGGTCACGCCCAGCCCCGTCGTCAGCAAGGTGATGCTGGCGTAGGTGCGCTCTTCCTGCGTACCCGTCTCGAGCGTGTGCCAGGTCTTGCTGATGGACAGCACCTGCAGCAGCGCGCCGGCCGCGGAAAACGTCGCACTGCCCTGCTTGAATACGGCCATGCTCTCGCGCATGACGTCCGAGCCCGTCTTGCCGACCCGGCGAGCGAAATCGGCCACGGCGTCGGCCGACGCACCGGCCGCTGCCCGCGCGTCCGAGCCGGCCTTGGCCCCGGCCGCAGTGGCCGCATCCACCGCCCCCGGCGCGGCGGCGGCACCCTGGCGCACGGCGACGTAGACGTCGATCAGCGCGTTGGCCGTGCCCGGCCTGCCGCCGACGTTGAACCACATGGCGCCGCCCAGGACCAGGCTCTTGACCTGCTTGCTGTCTGCCGCATCGGCAGCGCGCTGCGCCAGGCCCCGCACCAGCCCCATCTGCTGGCGCCAGTAGGCGGCCGCCTTGTCCAGCGAGATGCTGAATTTGTGCACGGTCACGCCCGCGGCCTTGCCCAGCGTGTTGGTGATCGATTCGGTCAGTGCCTGCAACTTGTCGCGCAGCGGCGCCGGCAGTTGCTGGAGCTTGTCCAGCGCCATGGAGGTGGCGCCCACGACGGTCAGGGTCAGATGGCCATAGGTGGACGCCAGGTTCTTCAGCAGCGGCAATTGCTGGGCGAGCCAGCGTATCTCGGGCACGGCACGCAGCAACGCCTTGTCGCCGGCCGGCAAGGGCGTGCCGGCGGCGACCGCTTTCTCGATTTCCTCGATCAGCTTGAAGAGGTTCTTGATTTCCTTGTGGACCTTGGTGGGTTTGAAGGCCTCCTGGAAACTCTCGAAAGCCGACTTCTGGTTGCCCAGCAACGACCGCACCAGCAATGCCTCCTTGTCGTTGGGGTCCTTGAGCAGGAAGTCCTTGAACCACTCGGTGCCCTTGTCGGTGATCGGCCCGCCATGGGTGCACATGCCCACCGCGGCGGCGTAGAAGATGCCGTCACTGGGTGTCGCCTCGTCGAAGTCGAAGCCGGTGATCAGCTTGCGTTGCTCGGACTGCAGCCAGACCTGGTAGTCCAGCTCCAGACGTTCGAGGCGTTGGCGGTCTTCCTTGATCTTGGTCTGGTAGCTGCCCAGGAAGGTGCGGTGGGCGGGTTTGCGCTTGCCCCCCGTGACCCCGTCCAGAATGTCTTCTTTCAGGCTGGTGGCCTGCTCATCGATCTTCGAGGCGCTGGGAAACGAAATGATGCCGCGCCCAGGCACAACGTAGCGGCCACTGCCGTTGGCACGGTAGTTGTTGTATGTGTACTTGGGTTCCAGGGTGGCTTCGGGCGGGAGCTTGCCTGCCGCCTTCATGTCCTTGAACTCCTTTTCGCCGACCTCCTTGCCATTCAGGCCGGCGTACTGCGGATCGGTCAATGGCGCCTTGCGCGCCTGCGCCTGCTCGTCGGCCCGCTTGAGAAGCCCTTCGATGGTCAGCGCCGTTTGCAGCTTCTGGTAGCCGGACGTCTGCGTGATGACCCATTCGGCGGCATCGTTGCACAGGGTGATGCGACGCTGGGCGGTTTCCGCGGTCGCACCGATCGGGTCGATCAGGCCGACGATCATGACATCGTTGGGCGAGTAGGGCTTCTTCTTGCTGGCCTGGTTGCCGGCGGCCAGGATTCGCTGGGCCTCCGTATGCAGGGTGCCGGCCGTTTCCGGGCGCGTGTGGGCCACGCCCGGCTTTCCGGAACCGGGCAGCGGTGCAAACGGGTTGCCGCGAAGCGCCGATGCAGGGCGGCCGGGATCGTAGTCGGCCACCGCGGTCTGCACCAGCTTGTCGGTCAACGGCAGGGATTGGCTGCACGATGCGTCGGGCGCATCGATCTTGGTCATTCGCTTGCGACGCAGCGTCTTGTCGTTCCCGTACAGATGCCGAACCTCCGGGCTCCAGAGATGGTCGCTGTAGGCCACCCAGACCTTGCCGGCGTTCTTGGCGTCCTGGATCACGAACAGCATCGCGCTGGCGTACGCGGCGGTGCGACTGCAGGAAAAGGCCTCTTCGTCCTTGCCCGAGGCCGAGCCTTCGAGAGGGTGCGGGGTGAGGTAGCCACCTTCATGCACCTTGAAGGCTTCCCAGCCGCGTTGGCTCTTCAGGGTCGGGGTGTGCGACTTCTCGTAGTAGGCAATGACATAACCGGGGCGCAGCGTTCTGGCGACATGCCCCGACGTTGGCAATTGCGGCGCCGGGATCTTGGAATCCATCAGCACCCGGGTCGTTCCGCTGCGCGCCGCGTTCTCGGCATACGCCTTGTCGGCCACACCAGGACGCACCAGAAGCACCGGGAGGCCGGCTTTCTCGCAGGCCGGGCAACCTCCTGTCGCGCAGGCGGGCGTGTTGGCGGCCGCCTTGTTCGCCGCCGCCGAGTAGGAATTGAGGGCCATGGTGCTAGCCAAGGTGTTCTCCCTGTGCAGTCTGTTGGATGGAGGCCGGTGCGAACGCCGGGTCGAGCTCGGCCCGGATGGCGTCCCAGCCTTGAGGGTCGGGAATGTCGTCGAGCGCCTCGGCGAGCGATGCATCGCCTCCGATGGCACGCGCGATGGCCGTGCGCACGGTCGGGTGTGTCGTCAGCTCGGGGTGGATCTGCAGGACGTAGGCGCCCAGCAGGACCCGGTCCTGTCGATTGACCACGCCTGCGGCAATGACCGCATCTGCGGCCCGCGACGCCTGCTGCAGGTGGTCGGCCGGCAGCACGCCGGCAAAGCGCTGCCAGCCCCGCAGGAGGTCGTGCACCGTTTCGCTCTTGAGCGCATGGTTCCATTGCGCCGTGCTGAACCGGGCCGACGCCGGGTCTGGACTGGCATCGGACTGGAAAAGCACCAGCTGCGTGCACCTGTCGAGGCTGTACCAGCGTTGCACCGGGCCGAGAAGGCTAGCCTGCTGTGCCGGCGTGAGTACAGGCCACATCCACTGCATGACCCTGCGATCGGCCCAGCGGATGAGCTGCGAACTGCGTTGCCCCCAGAACCCACCTTGCATGACGCGTGCAAGGTGGCGAACCAGCGCGTCCACTGGCGCGGCAGTCAACAGCCATCCGCCGAGCGCGAACCCCTGCGTGCGCTCGGAGTCTGGATCGGCCTGTTCATCTGCTGCCTGTGCCAAGCTGGCTTCGAGCAGCCGCGTGTCATGCGGATGCAGATGGATCAGGCGGGGAAGTTGCCTGTCCTTGAGCAGCGGATGGTGAACGGGGACAGGCCATGTCTGGCGCGACTCCGCTTCCAGCCACTCGGCGGGAAAGGGCTCGCGCAGCATCGGGTCGATCAGCACGTAGGCCGAGAGCGTCTCGTCCTCCTGCAATGATTCACCCAGTTGCCTGGCAAGGCGTTCAAACATGGGTGGCTGCCTCACAAGGCGACGGCGCCGCTGGCCGCGGCGTCGTCTTGTTTGGGACAGGGTTGCAGGTCACTGCCGGAGAGCGAGTTGCTGCTGCTGTCCCCTTGCGGCCCCACGAAGTTATGCATCCCCCTGAACGTCACCTTCCCCGGCGCATGGATCTTGATGCTCGATCCTTCCAGCCTGATGTACGCCCCCGCGCTGGTCAGCAGCACGTGCTTGGGTGCTTCCACGGCCACGTCCTTCGCCGTGCTGGCGATCGTCACCTTCTTGTCCGCCGCGATCTTCGTGGCGCCGGTCTGGCTCTGAAGGCTCACCTTGCCGCTGGCCGCATGCAGCGCGATGCCACGCTCCTGGTTCGGCTCGCCGCCTTCCCCGGCCTTCGCGCCCACCGTGTACAGGCTCACCCCCTTGGCCACGCTCAGGGCGATCTGCCCTTGCGCGGGCAGGTCGACATCCTGGCTCGCGACGATCGCGGTGTGCTGCCCGCTCACGGCGATCACTTCCTTCGGCGTGACGAAGCCGATGCCCATCGGCGCGCTGAACTGCAGATGAGGCTCGCTGTACGCGGTGACGCTGCCGTGGCCGCCTTCGGTGGCCTTGATCTCGCCGCCGCCTGAACCACCGTTGCTGCCCGATGCCGCAGCGCCACCTTCCTGCTTCGCCTCCAACACCTCGGCCACATGCTTCAGCGCGGCGATCGCCGGCAGCTCGCCCGGAGCACCTTCGCCCTTGATCTGCGCCTCCTGCGTCTGCGCACTCTGGGCGAGTGAGGTGGCGAGTTCTTCCGCCTGTTTCGTCTGCTGCTGCGCTTCGCGACTCGCCATGAACGCGCCCTTGGCGTTCGGCTGCGCATACGCGCTCACGAGCAGGCCCGCGCCGGCGCGGATGGCGCCATGCGCGGTGGTCGCCAGTTCGGCGCCGTGGCCGCGGCCCTTGCCGCGCGCGTTGTCGTCCTGCTGCTTGTGGTGGCCCAGGTGCAGGCGGCTGCTGGCCTGGGTGGTGGCCAGGCTGGTGCTGCCCTGGCCGGGGGTGTCGTCGAAGACGAGCTGGTTGTAGCCCCCGTCGCCGCTCTGGCTGGCGCTCAGCTCCTGGGTCTTGATGCCGCTGAAGACGGCGTTGTGCGCGTGCTCCTTGGCGCCCTTGCCTTCGCCGGCGAACCACGCGGGCGCGTTGCCGGTGGACTGGGCGGCGCCCGCCGGTTTCTGGTTGTGCTGGGCGTCGACCTGGCCGGCGCCGTTGTACAGCGCGGCGACGACCACGGGGCGGTCGATGTCGCCGTGGTGGAACTCGACGAGCACTTCCTGGCCCACGCGCGGCAGGCTCATCTGGCCCCAGTTGTCGCCGGCGGCGCTGGCGGCCACGCGCACCCAGGCGCCGAGGCGGTCGGCGGCGGGCGCGTTGTCCTGGCCGTCGGTGCGCGACTGGCGCGCGCTCGACGCACTGCCGCGCTGCCAGTGGAACTGCACCTTGATGCGGTGGTCGCGGTCGGTGTGCACAGGCGCATCGGCGCCGCCCACGCCGATGACGATGGCGCTCTGGCTGCCGTGCACGCTGGGCTTGGGGTGGATGCGCTGGCCGTGGCCGTCCAGGCTCAGCGGCCGGTAGGGGATGGCCGCGCGCACGGTGGTGAATTCGTTGCGGTAGTGGGTGACGGCGTCTGCGGTCGTATCGCCGTTGCCGCTGTCGAACACGGTCGCGATGTCGGGCAGGCCCAGCCGCTCGCCGATGCCGGTCTTCAGGTCTTCGTCGAAGTTGTTGCGCGCGATGTGGCGCACGGCCAGCACGGCGAAGCGGCGGTCCTGTTCGCTGTCCTTGTCGTGCTGTTCATGGCCACTCAGGGTGAAGGTGGTGGCGGGCGCCAGGGTGCGCACGGCGCTGCAGCCTTCGAAGCGCTTGTTGCGCAGCTCCAGCGCCTGCAGGGCGTTGGCGAGCAGGCGCTCGCCCTGCGCGGAGGTCTCCCAGCCGTAGGCGCCGGGGTCGTCGCTCCAGTGCAGGGTGCGCTGGCCCGCGGCGCGGCTTTGCTGTTGCACGGGGCGTGCATTCACGCTCTTGTAGTCCCAGCTCTGCTGCGCGAGGCTGTTGGTCTGCAGCTGGCGATGGCCGCGCCACTGCTGGATGGTGTCTTCGCGCTCGCTGGCATCGGCGCGGTGGAAACGAATGGTGGGCTGGGCATTGGCGCGGAAGGCGCCGTTGTGGTCGGCGATGACGAGGGTGTGGCTGCCCAGTGCTCCGTCCTTGCCCGTGGCGTGTTCGAACCAGTAGCAAAGGCCCTCTTCAGCGAGCAGCCGCGCGACGAAGTCGAAGTCGCTTTCCTGGTACTGGGTGGTGATGCCGCGCACGGGGTAGATGTCACGCTGGGCGATCTCCCAGCGCCACTGCGGCGCGAGCTGGCCCTGGCTCTGGTAGCGACCGAACACGGCATCGACGATGTCGAACACGTTCTGGTGCTGGAACAGGCAGCTGTCCTGGCGGTAGCGCAGGAAGGCCATCCAGGGCTCGATGACGAGCCGGTAGCGCGCCATGCCGCCGTTGCTCGACACGCACTCGGCCTCGCTCACATGGCCATGGAAGGGGCGCAGCTCGGTGCGGCTTTGCGCGGTCTGCAGATCGAGCCGCACGCCCTGGCCGATGAGGGCCTTGAGCTCGATGTGCGCGTCGTCGCTCAGCGCGGTGAGCTCGAAGCGAAAGCCGCCGCCGTCGATGCACTCCACGCCGTCCAGGCGCTCGGCCAACAGCTTGTTCTCGCCCAGCGGCGTGTGCAGCACCAGCAGGCGATCGCGCTGCGTGGTGCCCGCGCGCATGAGGCCGCCGAGCGAGGCCGATGTGAAGGTCGTCGTCATTGTTTTTGTTCTCCCGTGGGCACGCGCGGCGGCGGCGCCTAGGTGATCCGGTAGCGGAACTCGCCGCCCTTGCCGCAACTGGCCTTGATCTTGGCCAGCGGCGTCTCGTCGGCCATGCGCGTGAGCACGGCCTCGGCAATCTCGGGCAGCAAGGTGCCGTTGAGGATGTGGTCGACGTTGCGCGCGCCCGAGTCGACCTCGGTGCAGCGCGCCAGCACAGCCTCGACCAGCGCGTCGTCCCACTCGAACACGGCCTTGTGGTTGGTCGCGATGCGGTCGCGGATGCGGCCCAGCTTGAGCGCGATGATCTGCTCGAGCACCGCATCGGTGATCGGATAGAACGGCGCCACCTTCATGCGGCCCAGGAAGGCCGGCTTGAAGGCCTTCATGAGCACGGGGCGCAGCGCCTCGGCCAGCGCGTCGGGCGCGGGGCGCTCGTCGTCGGCCTTGTTGAGGCAGGCCTGCATGATCTGCGACGAACCGATGTTCGAGGTCAGGATGATCAGCGTGTTGCGGAAGTCGATCTCGCGGCCTTCGGCGTCGTCCATCATGCCCTTGTCGAACACCTGGAAGAACATCTCGAGCACGTCGGGGTGGGCCTTCTCGACCTCGTCGAGCAGCACCACGCTGTAAGGCTGGCGGCGCACGGCCTCGGTGAGCACGCCGCCTTCGCCATAGCCCACGTAACCGGGCGGCGAACCCTTCAGTCCCGAGACGCTGTGCGCCTCCTGGTACTCGCTCATGTTGATGGTGATGAGCTTCTTCTCGCCGCCGTACAGGATGTCGGCCAGCGCGAGCGCGGTCTCGGTCTTGCCCACGCCCGAGGGGCCGACGAACATGAACACGCCGCGCGGCTTGTTGGGGTCTTCCAGGCGCGCGCTCGCGGTGCGCACGCGCTGGGCCACGGCGGCGAGCGCGTGGTCCTGGCCGATCACGCGCTCGGCGAGCAACGTGTCGAGGCTGCGCACGGTCTTGATCTCGTCCTTGACCATGCGGCCCAGTGGCACGCCGGTCCAGGCCGAGACGATCTCGGCGACGACGTGACCGTCGACCTGCAGCGGCACCATCGGCGTGGTGCCTTGCAGTGCGCGCAGTTCGGCGAGCAGGGCATCGAGTTCGTCGCGCGCAGGGTCGGCGGTGGCCGCAGTTTTCTTGCGGCTGGCGGCGCGGACCGGGGCCTTCTCCGCCACAGCGGGTGCGGCTTCGGGCTGCGCAGCCGATTCGTCGCGTTGCGCACGCAGCGCACGGATGCGTTCGACCAGCGCGTTCTCTTCGGCCAGGCGCTGCTGGCTCGCGGCCAGCTCGGCCTGCAGTGCGCTCTTCTTTTCCGCCAGTTCGGCCAGGCGCGCTTCATGGCGTCCGCCGGCCGCGGTGTCGCGCACCAGCGCGGCGCTCTCGGCCTCGATGCGTTCGAGGCCGCGGTTCGCTTCCTCGATCAACGCCGGCGTTGCGCTCTGGCCCAGCGCGACTTTCGCGCAGGCCGTGTCGAGCACGCTCACCGCCTTGTCTGGCAGTTGCCGTCCGCTGATGTAGCGGTGCGACAGGCGCACAGCCTCGGTGATGGCTTCGTCGAGCACGCGGATGTTGAAGTGCTTCTCCATCAGCGGCACCATGCCGCGCAGCATGGCGGCGGCCAGCGTCTCGCTGGGCTCCTCGACCTTCACGACCTGGAAGCGCCGCGCGAGCGCCGCGTCCTTCTCGAAGTACTTCTTGTACTCGCCCCAGGTGGTGGCGGCGATGGTGCGCAGCTCGCCGCGCGCGAGCGCCGGCTTGAGCAGGTTGGCCGCATCGCTCTGCCCGGCCTGGCCGCCCGCGCCGATCATGGTGTGGGCTTCGTCGATGAACAGCACGATCGGGTGCGGGCTCTTCTTCACTTCGGCGATCACGTTCTTCAGGCGGTTCTCGAACTCGCCCTTCACGCTGGCACCTGCCTGCAAGAGGCCCATGTCCAGCGTGTGCAGCGCCACGGCGCGCAGCGACTCGGGCACGTCCTGCGCCGCGATGCGCAGTGCCAGCCCTTCGACCACGGCCGTCTTGCCGACGCCGGCCTCGCCCGTGAGGATGGGGTTGTTCTGGCGCCGGCGCATCAGGATGTCGATGACCTGGCGGATCTCGGTGTCGCGGCCGATGACGGGGTCGAGCGCGCCGTCTTTCGCGCGCTGCGTGAGGTTGGTGGTGAACTGGTCGAGCGCGGGCGTCTTGCCCGGAACGCCCGCGGCCAGCGGGTCGGCCGCCGGTTGCTGCGCGTCGCCCTCGGCGGCCGCGCCCGAAGCGCCGGCCTCGGCCGCTTCGCTCGAGCCGTCGGTGAGCTTGTCGAAGTCGTGCTTCAGGTCTTCGAGGCGGATCTTGGCGAAGAGCGGCGAGCCGCGCTGCGCGAGCTGCGCGAGGTCGGGCTGGGTCAGCAGCGCGAGCAGCAGGTGGCCCGAGCGGATCTGCGCCGCGTGCGCGTCGAGCGAGGCCAGCAGCCATGCCTGCTGGAACAGCTGCTGCAGGTGCTGCGAGAACACGGGCGTGCGCGTGTTGCCGTTCTTGAAGGTCTGGATCTCGCGCTCCAGGTCCGACTGGATCGCGGTGGCGCTGATGCGGTTGGCGTGCAGCACGCGTGCGAGGTCGTTGTCGGTCTGCTCCAGCAGCGCCAGGAACAGGTGCTCCAGGTCGACCTCGTAGTGGCCGTGGGCCAGGCACAGGTTGGCGGCGCGCTGCGTGGCCATGCGGGCGCTGGCGTTGAGCTTGGTGATCAGTGTCTTCAGCGAGGTGCTCATGAGCGGTGGTGTTCTTCTGTCGGTCGTGTTCGTTGAAAGGTCACTGCAGGGGCTGAAGCTCGTACTGCGTGTCGCTGCGGTCGCCCTCGGCCTCGCGGGTGGTGATGAAGCTGTCCCATCCGAGGTGGCTGCCGCCGCTGTCGCTGAGCTGCACTGCGGCCACTTC
This sequence comes from Variovorax sp. GW458-11-26-14-LB1, assembly GCF_059423965.1. Taxonomy (NCBI): domain Bacteria; kingdom Pseudomonadati; phylum Pseudomonadota; class Betaproteobacteria; order Burkholderiales; family Comamonadaceae; genus Variovorax; species Variovorax sp. GW458-11-26-14-LB1. The sequence continues at coordinate 6,300 of NZ_JBWKYW010000014.1, read as the reverse complement.
TTCGCGCGCCAGGATCAGGCGCACTTCGTATTCGCAGGTCACGCCGGCCAGCAGCGCCAGCATCTTTTCGAGCGCCTTCGCATGCGCGCGGCCCGGAAAGAACTCGCGCAGCGCGCCGCGCTTGAGCGGGCCGATCCACAGGCGGATGCGCAGGTCGCGCTGCCAGATGCGTTCACCCGCCATCGCGTTCTGGCCCAGGCTCACGTTGCCCTCGCCCAGCCTGGAGCGCTGCTGCACGGGCATGTCGTACCACTTGCCCAGGAACTGCTCGATGCGGATGTGGCTGCGGAAGTAGTCGGACAGCACGCGCTGCAGGTACGCCGCCGACATCGGCCGGTGGCGCACCGCGGCGGCGTAGCCGGCCACGGTCTCGTCGAACACGGTGCCCGTGCCGTCAGTCAGCGGATCGCGCTGGGCCGTGTGCTCCAGCCCGGCCATCGACAGCAGCACCGGCAGGTAGGCGCGGCTGCGCTCGTGCTCGTAGTGCAGCGGCAGGCGGTACTTGCGCCAGGCCGCATAGAAGAGCGCGGCGGCGCGGTTGCTGAACACGTCGAGAAAGGCGCGCGCCGAGCTGTCGCGCAGATGCTGCTCGCGGCGCATCAGCATCTCGGTGTAGACGATGGGCAACGCACCCGACACGCCCAGCATGCCGAAAGACGCGGGCGTGAGTTCGATGCGGCTCAGGCCGTGCTCGTCCTCATGCGGCAGCGGCGGCTCGCACAGCTGCGCGCCCGACATCAGCTCGCCCACGGCGTCGCGCACCGCCAGCGCCTCGATCTCGCTGGGCGGGAAGTTCAGGCTCGTGGAGCTGCGAAAGCGCACCCAGCGCGGCACCATGCGCTCGCCGGGCACCAGGCGCTGGTGCACGTCGCGCTCCTGCCGCTTGAGCAGCATGAGCTCGATCAGCCGCACCGCCTGGAAAAACTCGAAGCGGTAGGGTTCGCGCAGCAGCCTTTCGGCTACAGGAGGATCGATTCGCCGCTGCGGGGCTTGCATCGCACCAGCTCCTCCTTGTCGCGCGCCGAAACGATCACCAGCTGGGTGAAGCTGTTCAGGTGCACATAGAGACCGAAGAAATGGTCCATCACGCGGGCAAAGGCCTGCAGGCTGCTGCCCACGAAGCCGGTCTCGTCGACCGTGAGCTTGAGCTCGATGCCGCGCACGAAGGTCGCGAAGGGCTTGCCCGGCAACCACTGGGTGGTGGCCTGCTGCTCGATCGCAGTGATGGCCTCGATCTGCCGCGCCGACACGGCCGAGCGGCCCAGGTCGTACAGCCGCAGCATTTCCTTCAACGCCGGCAGCCCGCTGGTGGCCAGCGACAGGTGGTTGAGCGACAGGTGCGACACCAGCCGCCACTGCACGCCCTTGCCGCGCGGCATGCGCAGCGTCTGCGTCGGGCGGCGCAGCATGCGGATCGAGCGCGCCACCGAGTTGCCCTCGATGAACAGGTCGCCGCCGGGCAGGCCGAAGGCCAGCGAGTGCGGCAGGTCGCGGTTGGTGCAGGTGAGGTCGATGCTCAGCGTTTCGGTCTGCGGCAGCGAGGGCTGGAAGTCGATGTCCACGATCGAGAGCTCGGTCTCGTAGCCCGGGCTGCGCTGCGCCACGAGCTCGTTGCGCCGCGCGAACCAGTAGTGCTCGGCCTCCTTCGGGTGCTCGCCGTGGTGCAGCGAGTAGAAGGGCCGGAACTCGATGTACGCGTCGCCCTCGGCGGTCTGCTTCACGAGCTTGACCGAGTCGATGCTGTAGACCTCGAAGCCGAAGGCACGGCGCGCATCGGCCACCACCGGGTAGGCGGCCGCGGCATGCGTGACGCGAATGGGGTCGCTGCGCTGCTTGAAGAGGTTGATGACGGGCGTGCAGCCCAGGCGCAGGTTGCGGCTGGACACGCCCTCGAGCAGCCGCGCCGTGGGTGAATCGGCGCGCACGCCGGTCATCACCAGGTGCAGCGTGATCGAGCGGCACGAGCCGATGTGGCGCAGCGCGTTCGCCAGGTCGATGTCGACGAAGTTGAACTTCTCGGGGAACGCGAAGTACTCGCTGAGCAGGCGATAGGCCGGGTGCGAGCGCGCCGGCAGCTCGATGAGCGCATCGGCCTCCTCGAAGCCGACCGGGTGCAGCGCCTCGCCCTGCACCAGCGTCCACTTGCCGCTGCGCTCGGGTTCCACGAAGACGGCGGCCGTCTTCAAAAAGATGGCGTCGGCCAGCGCCGTGGCCAGCGAGGGCTCAGCGTCGATGAAGGTGCGCAGGCGCGCCAACGTGAGCGCCAGGGTGCCGAGCGACTTCTGCTCGCCGGTGGCCTCGAGCGTGACCGACAGGCAGCCCGTGGCGTTGCGCGGCAGCGAGGCCTGCGCAGGCGCATTCACCACCGAGTGGTAGACCACGTTCGACACCTGCACCGCCGCCAGCGTGACGTCGTACACGCTGCGAAAGCGGCAGGCGCCGCCGCGCACCGGCTGCGAGGTGAGCTCGGTGCCGCGCGCGATGGTGACGGGCTTGCTGAGCTTGGCGAGCGCCGCGCCGCCGGCGTCGAACTGCGCGATGGAGCACGACGGAAAGGGCCGCAGGTAGTGCGGGTACATCACCTCGAGCAGCGCTTCGGTGAGCTCGGGGTAGTCGTCGTCGAGCTTCTTGCTGATGCGGGCCGTGAGCAACGCGAACGACTGGATCATGCGTTCGACGTGCGGGTCTTCGCTGGCGTCGGCCGAGATGGCCAGGCGCGCGGCGATCTTCGGGTAGCCCTTGGCGAACTCCTGCGAGTAGCCGCGCAGGAAGGCCAGCTCGCGTTCGTAGAAGGGCAGCAACTCGTCCATGGTGGGCGTCGGGGTCCGGCGTGGCGCTAGGCGTACCGGCTCTTGCCGGTGCCGCGGGTGATGGAGTACTGCAGCGTCGTGGGCTGCAGCATGGCGTCGAAGTTCACCGGCTCGGCCAGCTCCGGCAGCACGAGCAGGGCGGTGATTCCGAAATAGAGCATGTGGGTGCTGGCCTGGCCGTCGACCTCGAGCGACACCGAGACATCGCGCAGGCGCGACTCGTGGCGCGCGATGGCCTGCTCCAGCGAGCGGCAGATGAACGAACGGTCGTAGTGGCTGGCCAGGCTCAGGCCCGAGAAATCGCTCAGGCCGTAGGTCATGACAGAACGCCGGCACTCGGGGTAGGCCTGGAGCTTGGCGTCGTCGAAGACCATGCGCGTGTTGAGCAGGGATTCGAGGTCGCGTGCGACCACGTTCTTGACCTCGTCAAGCGACAAATGCCGCAGCACCGGCGAAGCCGGCCCGCGCCAGTCGTCATCGAAGAGCTTGTCGAGCAGGCCCGGTTCGAATCCTGTCATGGGTCACTCCCTGTCTCTCGCGTCGGACAACGGGCACGGCGCCGCACGAGGGGCGCGGCGCCAAAAAGAAACCGCGGCCTGCGCCGCGGTCGTCATTGCCCGACTGGCGTCAGACCGAGTAGGTCTTGTCGTTCTTCGTGAGGCTCCAGGCGCCTTGCGAGTTGCCGCCCTGGTTGCCGCCGATCTTCTGCTGCGTGTACTTCCACTGCACGGCGGCGTACTTCAGCGAGAAGGTCTCGCTCGGCACGCTGGCCACGTCGGTGCTCACGACCTTCGGGTTCACGCTGGCGATCAGCACGTACTTGAGCTTGATCTCCATGTACTGCACGCGCTTGCCTTCGCCGTCGGCACGGTAGAACTGCACCGTGACTTCGTCGAAGGTGGTGCCGCCCGACGCGTGCTGGTACAGCAGCGGGCTGACGACGTCCATGTCCTTCGTGAAGATCATCTCGCCGTGCTCGCAGCGCTCGGCGGTGTGGCCGCCGGCGGTCGACGCGGTGGCCGAGCGCGGTTGCACGATGCTGTGCTGCCACGAGCTGACTTCGATCCAGTCCTTGTGGTCCTTGTCCTGCGACTCGCCGTTGATGGCCGGGCTGCCGAACTTGACGTAGATATCTTTCATGTTTCTTCCCCTTCTTGATTGATTGATTACTGACAGTTAACGTGTTGCAGCACGGCCCCTCGGCCGCGCACCCGATCTGCCTCCTTACTTATTCACTGACTTCGGCAGATCGGCGACCAAGCGCAGTGAAATAGACAGTTCATCCAGCTGGAAGTGCGGGCGCAGGAACGCGACCGCGCGGTACACGCCGGGCCGCCCGGGCACTTCGCCGACCTGGATGGCGGCTTCGCGCAGCGGGAACTGGGCCTTCTGTTCCTGCGTCGCGTTGTCGTCGAGCAGCACGTACTGCGCGATCCAGCGGTTCAGGAACTGTTCGACGTTGTGCGCCGAGGCAAAGCTGCCGATCTTGTCGCGCATCATGGCCTTGAGGTAGTGCGCGATGCGCGACACCGAGAAGATGTACTGCAGCTGCGCCGAGAGCACCGCGTTGGCGTTGGCGCTGTCGGTGTTGTACTTCTTGGCCTTCTGCAACGACTGCGCGCCGAAGAACGCCGCGTAGTCGGAGTTCTTGCAGTGCACGAGCGGAATGAAGCCCAGGTCGCTGAGCTCCTTTTCGCGCCGGTCGGTGATGGCAATCTCGGTCGGGCACTTCAGGGCGATCTCGCCTTCGTCGGTCTTGAAGGTGTGCGTGGGCAGGTCTTCGACCAGGCCACCACCTTCGACACCGCGGATGGCCGCGCACCAGCCGAAGTCGTCGAACGCGGCCGTCAGGCGCGTGGCGAAGGCCCAGGCGGCGTTGCACCAGAGGTACTTGGCGTGGTCGGTGCCGTCGACGTCTTCGACGAAGTTGAAGCTGTCGACCACCGTGCCTTCGCGCGGGTGGTAGGGCAGGCGCCCGAGGAAGCGCGGCAGCGTGAGGCCGACGTAGCGCGAGTCTTCCGAATCGCGGAACGACTTCCACTTGGCGTATTCGACGGTGTCGAACACCTTGGCCATGTCGCGCGGCTTGCCCAGGTCGGCAAAGCTTTCCAGGCCCAGCAGCTCGGGCGAGGCCGCGCCGATGAAGGGCGCGTGGGCGGCGGCCGCCACGTGCGCCATCTGGTCCAGGAAGTACATGTCTTCGGGCTGGCGCGTGACGTCGAAGTCGCCCACCAGCGCGCCGAACGGCGCACCGCCGAAGGTGCCGAACTCTTCTTCGTAGACCTTCTTGAACATCGCACTCTGGTCGAACTCGACGGCGGCCTTGAAGTCGCGGATCAGGTCGCGCTTGGTGGCGTTGATGACCTTGATCTTGAGCATGGTGCCGGTCGGCGTTTCCTTGACCAGGTACTCCAGGCCGCGCCAGGTGCTCTCCAGCTTCTGGAACTCGGGCGCGTGCATCACGGCGCTGAGCTGGGCGGAGATGAGCGCGTCGAGGTCGGCCACGCGCGCGTCGATCATGGCCGACACGTTGTCGGAGACGATCACCGAGCCTTCGAGGACCTGGCTGACGAGTTCGCCGATGAGGTCCTTGGTGCGCGTGTGTTCCACGTCGGACTTGGCGACCTTGCTCTTCTCGACGATCTGGTCGAGCAGGTCGACCGTGGCCTCGGACGAAGCGGCACCGCTCGATGCCGAAAGTGCTTGCGCGGTCATGTTCAGCTTTCGTCCTTCTTGCCGGCGCTCTGTCCCAGGCGCTGGAGTTGCTCGGTGTTGTTCAGCACGTCGGCCAGCAGGTCTTCGAGCTTGCTGTTGCCGGCCATCTTGTTGCGCAGGTCGGCCAGCTTGGTGCGCGCGTCGAGCAGGCGCTTGAGCGGCTCGATCTGCTCGACGACGGCTTCGGGCGAGAAGGCGTCCATCGAGTTGAAGGTGAGGTCGACACCGAAGCTGCCGCCTCGCCCGTCCAGCTTGTTCGGCACCTGGAAGGCGGCACGCGGGGCCACGCCCTTCATGACGTCGTCCATGTTGTCGCGGTCGATGTTGACGAACTTGCGGTCCTTGAGCTTGGGCTGCTCGACCTCGGACTGGCCCGCCAGGTCGGCGATCACGCCGACGACGAAAGGCAATTCCTTTTTCTCGATGGCGTCACCGAGTTCCACGTCGTACGTGAGTTGCACGCGCGGCGGGCGCACTTTTTGGAGACGCTTCTGCACGCTCTGTCTTTTGGTCGCCATAAGCTTCAATACCTTCGCAATAGGACTGAGAAACGAATTAAAAAGTTGTACGACCCATTTCCAGATCGCACGCCCATTCGTTAATACATTGGTTTAAAAACCAATTCAAAAACCGGACAATTACTTGAGCGCGTCAAATGGATTGCCGCCACCCGCGCGCGGGGCAGGCGCGGCAGGTGCCGGGCGCGGCGCGGCGACCGGGGCGGGCCGTGCGGCGGCGACCGGGGTCGGCGCGGCAGCCGATGACGACGAGGGCG
>NZ_JBWKYW010000013.1:0-129234 GCF_059423965.1 Variovorax sp. GW458-11-26-14-LB1 | reverse complement strand
GGAGGAGGGCGTCCGCACGGCGGGGGCGGTGGGCACGGCCACGGCCACGGAAAGAATTGACCCGGCTCACACGGCCGGCGTCCCGATGCCGGCCGCCGCCTGCCGGTCGCGCGCGATCAGCGCCACGAAGCGCTGCGCGCCCAGGCCCAGCGGCCGTTCGCGCGACCACACCACGTCCACCCACAGGTCCAGCCCGTTGCTGAGGTTCTCGAACGGAATCTCGACCAGCGCGCCCGCCGCCACGTGCGGCCGGGCGAAGTTGCGCGGCAGCCAGCCCCAGCCCAGCCCGGCGGTGATCAGGCTCAGCGCGGCCAGCGCGTTGTCGGTGCGCCAGACATGCCGCGCGAACACGAAGCGCGGGTCGCTGGTGGCCAGGTCGCGCCCCGCGACCACGATCTGGCGCGTGTTGGTCAGGTGCTCCTCGCGCAGGCGCCCGCCGGCCGCCGCGCGCAGCACGGGGTGCTCGGGCGCCATCACGGCCACCATGGTGTCGCTGCCCACCTCCTGGAAGCCCTCGCGGCCGTCGAGGCTGGGGCGCTCGAACACCAGCGCCAGCTGCGCCCGGCCGCTGTGCAGCAGCGCCAGTGCGTCGGCCTGCGGTGCGGCCAGCACCTCGACCTGCAGCAGCGGGTAGTCGTCGGCCAGCGCGGCCAGCGGCCCGCTCCAGGGCGCGGCCAGCAGCTCGGGCGCGATGGCCAGCGTGAGCCGGTCTTCCAGCCCCTGCGTGAGCGCCAGCGCCTGCACCTGCAACTGCCGCAGCTGGGCCGCGAGCAGCCGCGCCTGCGGCTCGAGCGAGCGCGCGGCCGACGTGGGCTGGGGCTCGCGGCCGCTGCGGTCGAACAGCGGCAGCGCCAGCTCGGCCTCCAGGTTGGCGATGGCCATGCTCACGGCCGACGGCACCTTGCGCAGCGCCCGCGCGGCGGCCGAAAACGAGCCGTGGTCGATCACGGCCAGGAAGACCTCGACGTTGTCGCTGGAGAAAGCCATGGCGCCCGATCTATCAATAAAACTGAAATAAGTTAACTTTTTATATCAACTAAAAGCAAATAAAGTCCCTCCATCGCAGTCAAACACACAGAGAAACAGTCATGCAGGGCCTTCAGCGTCGGATCGTTTACATCTCCCTCTACGAGGGCATCGCCATCGTGGCGGCCAGCGCCGGCCTGGCCCTGATGTCGGATGCGGGGCTCGGCCACTCGGGCCTGCTGGCCGTGGGCGCCTCGGTCATCGCGGTGATCTGGAACCTGACCTTCAACGCCCTGTTCGAGCGCTGGGAGTCGCGCCAGGCGGTGCGCGGGCGCAGCCTGAAGCGCCGCATCGCCCACGCCATCGGCTTCGAGGGCGGCCTGATCGCCTTCCTGGTGCCGATGCTGGCCTGGGGCCTGGGCGTGTCGCTCTGGCAGGCGCTGGTGATGGACCTGGGCCTGGTGGTGTTCTTCCTGGTCTACACCTTCGTCTTCAACTGGGCCTTCGACCGCGTGTTCGGCCTGCCGGCCTCGGCCATGGGCGAAGCGCAGCCTGCGTAAGCCTGCGCTTACTTAGCGGATTTATCGCGCCGGCTTGGGCGCGGCGGCCGAGCGCATCGCCAGGGCACCGCTCAGGCGCAGGCGCTCGTTCTCGTTGAAGAGCGTCTCGCGCAGCTGGGCCCGCTCGGCCTCGGGCGCGCTGGCGTAGCGGTCGAGCCGGGCGTTCCATTCCTGGGTTTCCTGGTCGAGCGTGGCCAGGCCGCGTGCCACCTCGTAGCCGTAGGCCTCGCTGCGCGCGGCAAAGCGCTCCTGGGGGCTGGCGCCGCGCGCCTGCAGGGCCTCGGTCTGGCGCATCACGTCCAGATGCGCCACCGCCTCCTTGCGCACCTCGCGCTGCGCGGGCGACAGCCAGGCCTGCTCGCTTTGGGCCAGCGCCGCGGCGCGCTGCTCGGGCGTGAGGTCGGGGTTGGACAGCAACTCCATCTTCTCGGCCATGAACCGGTCCTGCCGGATCTGGTCGCCGAACAGGCCTTCGATTTCCTCGGGCGCGAAGAACTGCCGGCGCACCGCCTCGCGCGCCTCCAGGCTGCGCCGCAGAAAGGCCGGGTCGCCCGGCGCGGGTGGTTGCAAGGTGCGCAGGGCTTCCTGCATGTCGACGTAGCGCTCCAGCAGGGCCAGCGCGCGCACGCGCCAGTCCTCGCGCAGGCGCTGGGCGAGCAGGGCGGGCGCGCGGGCCATCAGCGTGGCCTTGCTGTCGGCCTGCGCTTCGGCGAGCACCTGGTCGAAGAGGGTGATGAGGTCGCTGGTGAGCAGGGCGTCGGGGGCCGCTGCGGTGGACTGCGCCGGACGAGGCACGGTGGGCACCGCGACCGCCGCCGTGGCGCGGGGCGCGGCGGCCTGCGGCGCATCGACCGCCCCGGGGCCGATCGCCAGCCAGCCGGTCCCCACGGCCACCAGCGCGACGGCGCCGATGGTCAAGGCCACACCGCGCATGCGCAGCGTCCTCAGAGCCCCGCGCTCTTGAGTCGCGCGGCCTGTTCCCTGAACAGTTCCGGCGGCTTCTTCTCGTAGTACGGGAACTGGCTGCCGTAGGTGTTGCCGAAGGCCTGGTTCACCTCGTCCAGGTGGTTCTGGCGGTAGTCGCCCAGGTGGGTGCCCAGGCGCGTGGTGCAGACCGCGAGCAGGCCGTCGTTGGCCTCGCCGAAGAAGAACAGGCTGCCCAGCGTCGACAGCGCCGTGTCGCTCGGGTCGAACAGGTTGAAGCTGGTCGACACGCCCGACCACGAGTAGTAGCGCACGCCGTTGGCCACGGCCGCGCCGCTCTTCACGTCGCACGACGAGCCCGGCGCGGGGCGCCCCTGCGGGAACTTGGCGTCGAAGGCCGCGCCGCCCGCCGTGGTCAGCGAGGCCAGCGCGTTCAGCGGCACCTCGGGCAGCTGGCTCGGGTCCTTGCCCGAGAGAAAACCGATCAGCCCCGTCAGCAGGTCGACGGCCTTCACCACCAGGGTCTGGCCGATGCCGCCTTCGGGCAGCTTGGCGAGCAGGTCGGCCACCTTCGAGCCGCCGTTGGCGCCGCCCACCGAGGTGACCGAGGCCACCATGTCGGGCGCCACCGCCGCCACGTAGCGCACCGTGGGCGAGCCCTGCGAATGGCCGATGAGGTTGAACTTGAGCGTGGGGTTCTGCTCCAGCGCGCGGATGGTCTTGAGCTCCTGCAGCAGCTGCTCGCCGCGGATCTCGGAGGTGTTGGTGCCCGACACCTGCGCCACGTACACCTTGGCGCCCGCCGCGGCCAGCCTGCCGGGGATGTCGTAGAAGTAGTCGACGCCCAGCAGGTTGTCGAAGCCCAGCAGGCCGTGGACCAGCACGATCGGGTACTTGGTCTTCGCCGTGTCGGAGGTGACGCGGGCCTCGACGCGGGTGGCGCTGTCGCCGGCCGCGGCACGCGCTGGTGGCGCGTGAACCGCGAGGGCCGCGGCGGCCAGGAGGCCGCAGCTCAGGGCCACGGCGCGCATCGGGGTGGCTGCATGCTGCAACCGGACATTCCACTTCCTGGCCATCGGCGAACTCCCTAACGTTTGGTTAAAAACACGAACGTTCGTTCAGAAACGGTGGGCGCATTCTGTTGACACGTGCAGGAATGAAAACTGGGGTTTTCCCAGGGCGCAATCGAATCGACCTAAAATGCGCGACTTCCCAAGGAGCGTTGCAGCGGTTCGCCACAGAGGCGAATCGTCAGGCTTGGGGCGACAACGACGCTCGCCTGTCCGACTCTTCCGCAGGTGAGGCCATGTCCCAGATTCCCGCATCCGTTTTCGCTCCCGTCGCTCCCCCTCCCATGAAGCTGTCCGGCCTCGAGCCGGTCGCCATCGGCGAGGGCACGCTGTTCGTCAACATCGGCGAGCGCACCAACGTCACCGGCTCCAAGGCCTTCGCGCGCATGATCCTCAACGGCCAGTTCGAGGACGCCCTGGCCGTCGCGCGCCAGCAGGTGGAGAACGGTGCGCAGGTGATCGACATCAACATGGACGAGGCCATGCTCGACAGCAAGGCTGCCATGGTGCGCTTCCTGAACCTCATCGCCAGCGAGCCCGACATCGCGCGCGTGCCGGTGATGGTCGACAGCTCCAAGTGGGAGGTCATCGAGGCCGGCCTGCGCTGCATCCAGGGCAAGGGCATCGTCAACTCGATCTCCATGAAGGAGGGCGTCGACAAGTTCAAGCACGAGGCCAAGCTGGTCAAGCGCTACGGCGCCGCCGCCGTGGTCATGGCCTTCGACGAGAAGGGCCAGGCCGACACCTACGCACGCAAGATCGAGATCTGCGAGCGCGCCTACCGCGTGCTGGTCGACGAGGTGGGCTTTCCGCCCGAAGACATCATCTTCGACCCGAACATCTTCGCCATCGCCACCGGCATCGAGGAGCACGACAACTACGCGGTCGACTTCATCAACGCCGTGCGCTGGATCAAACAGAACCTGCCCGGCGCCAAGGTGTCGGGCGGCGTGAGCAACGTGAGCTTCAGCTTCCGCGGCAACGACCCGGTGCGCGAGGCCATCCACACCGTGTTCCTGTACCACGCGATCCAGGCGGGCATGGACATGGGCATCGTCAACGCCGGCATGGTCGGCGTGTACGACGACCTCGAACCCACGCTGCGCGAGCGCGTGGAAGACGTGGTGCTCAACCGCCGCCCCGACGCGGGCGAGCGCCTCGTCGAAGTGGCCGAGACCGCCAAGAGCGGCGCCAAGGACGACAGCAAGAAGCTCGAATGGCGCGGCACGCCCGAGCACCCGGTGCACGTCAACCAGCGCCTGTCGCACGCGATGGTGCACGGCATCACCGACTTCATCGTCGAGGACACCGAAGAGGCCTACCAGCAGATCCTCGCCAAGGGCGGGCGTCCGCTGCACGTGATCGAAGGCCCGCTGATGGACGGCATGAACATCGTGGGCGACCTGTTCGGCCAGGGCAAGATGTTCCTGCCGCAGGTGGTGAAGTCGGCGCGCGTGATGAAGTCGGCCGTGGCCCACCTCATTCCGTACATCGAGGAAGAAAAGCGCCAGGACGAGGCCGCGGGCCGCGACGTGCGCACCAAGGGCAAGATCATCATCGCCACCGTGAAGGGCGACGTGCACGACATCGGCAAGAACATCGTCACCGTCGTGCTCCAGTGCAACAACTTCGAAGTGGTGAACATGGGCGTGATGGTCCCGTGCCACGAGATCCTGGCGAAGGCGAAGGTCGAGGGCGCGGACATCGTCGGCCTGTCGGGCCTCATCACGCCCAGCCTCGAAGAGATGCAGTACGTGGCCGGCGAGATGCAGAAGGACGACCACTTCCGCATCAAGAAGATCCCGCTGCTCATCGGCGGTGCCACCACCAGCCGCGTGCACACGGCCGTGAAGATCGCGCCGCACTACGAAGGCCCCGTGGTCTACGTGCCCGACGCCTCGCGCAGCGTGAGCGTGGCGCAGAGCCTGCTCTCGGACCAGGCCACCGCGTACATCGACGAGATCAACGCCGACTACGAGAAGGTGCGCACGCAGCACGCCAACAAGAAGCAGGTGCCGATGTGGCCGCTGGCCAAGGCGCGCGCCAACAAGACGCCGGTCGACTTCGCGAACTTCGTGCCCACCGTGCCCAAGTTCATCGGCCGGCGCGTGTTCAAGAACTTCGACCTCACCGAGCTGGCAAAGTACATCGACTGGGGTCCGTTCTTCCAGACCTGGGACCTGGCCGGCCCGTTCCCCGCCATCCTGAAGGACGAGATCGTCGGCACCGAGGCCGTGCGCGTGTACGCCGACGGCCAGCGCATGCTCAAGCGCCTCATCGAAGGGCGCTGGCTCAGCGCCAGCGGCGTGGTCGGCTTCTGGCCCGCCAACACCGTGAACGACGACGACATCGAGCTCTATACCGACGAGACGCGCAGCGAAGTCGCGCTCACCTGGTACGGCATGCGCCAGCAGACCGAGAAGCAGATGATCGACGGCGTGATGCGCCCCAGCCGCTGCCTGGCCGACTTCGTCGCGCCCAAGGACAGCGGCGTGAAGGACTACGTCGGCGTGTTCGCCGTCACCGCCGGCCTGGGCGTCGAGAAGAAAGAGAAGTTCTTCATCGACGACCTCGACGACTACTCCGCCATCATGCTCAAGGCCCTGGCCGACCGGCTGGCCGAGGCTTTTGCCGAAGCCATGCACCACCGCGTGCGCACCGACCTGTGGGGCTACGCGCCCCACGAAGGCCTGAGCAACGACGACATGATTGCCGAGAAGTACCGCGGCATCCGCCCCGCGCCCGGCTACCCGGCCTGCCCCGACCACAGCGTGAAGGGCCCGATGTTCGACCTTCTGAACTGCGCGGACATTGGCATGACCCTGACGGAGAGCCTCGCTATGATGCCCGCCGCCAGCGTGAGCGGCTTCTACCTCGGGCACCCCGATGCGACGTACTTCAACGTCGGCAAGATCGGGCACGACCAGTTGCAGGACCAGGCCGCGCGGCGCCGCACGAGCGAAGCGGAGCTCGAGCGCCTGCTGGCGCCGAACCTTTGAACCTGCCGGCCGGTCGGCGCGACCGGAGTGACCGGCCACGGGAGTTGATATTCAGAAGCTGATCTTTGCCGCCGCGCACTACGCCGAGTTCGCGATCTTCGTGATTGCCTGCTGGGGTGCCGGCCGCGCGGTGCTCGCGCGCCTGCGCCCGCCCTCGCGCCGCGACGCCTGGCTCGAAGCGGCCATGTCGGCCGCGCTCGGTGTCGGCCTTTACATCTGTGCCTTTCAGGCGCTGGCCATCTTCGGGCTCTTCCGCCGCGAGGCGACGCTGGGCCTGGTCGGCGCGGGCGTCCTGGCCGCCGCGTGGCAGTGGCGCGGCTGGCGCGCCGACATCCGCGCATTGCGCGCGGCCGCGCCCCCCACTGCGCCGTGGACCCGCTTCGAACGCATCGCCGCCATCGCGCTGGCGCTGGTCGCGCTGCCCGCGCTGGTGGCGCCGCTCGCGCCGCCGGCCGCCTTCGACGAGCTGATGTACCACCTGCCGTATGCGCGCCTCGTGGCGCAGCAGGGCACGCTGGGCATCCACGACTGGCTGCGCTACCCCTGGTTCCCCTACAACTACAACTTGCTGTACGCCGCCGCGCTGCAGGTGGGCGACGACGTGCTGCCGCACTTCCTCAACGCCCTGGCGGGCGCACTGTCGGTGCTGATGATCTTCCGCCTGGGCATCCTGCATGCCAACCGGCTCACCGCCTGCATCGGCGCGGCCATCTGGCTGGGCATGGGCGACTACGCCAACGCGCTGATCGACATGGGCGTGGCGCTGTTCGTGCTGTCGGCCTTCGTGGCGCTGTGGTGGTGGCGCGAATCCGAGCCGCTGCGCGACGGCACGCGCTGGCTCTGCCTGGCGGCGTTCTGCCTCGGCGTGGCGGCGGGCTCCAAGTACCAGGCGCTGATCTTCCTGCCGCTGGTGGCGCTGTTCGTGGTGCGCCACGAGCGCCGCCTGTTGCAAGCCTGGGCGCCGGCGCTGCTGTGCTTCCTGATTCCGTGCATCTACTGGTACGCGCGCAACGCCATCATGACGGGCGACCCCTTCAACCCGATCGGCGCGCGCGTGTTCGGCTTCACCGAATGGGTGCCGGCCGACTACGTGCAGCAGGTGGCCGACGTGCGCGACCACGCCGAGATGCCCAACGCGCTGATCTGGTCGGTGTTCCTCGCGCCCTTCAGCGTGTGGTGGAAGCGCTCCGCCGCCGTGCGCGCGGCGGGCTGGTTCTGCCTGTACTCGGTGGCCGTGTGGGTCGTGACCTCGCGCTACCCGCGCTACCTCATGGCCTCGTTCCCGCTGCTCGCGATGACGGCGGCCGTGGGCTGGCAGGTGCTGTTCGGCTGGATCGCGGCGGGCGTGCGCCGCCTGCGCGCAGCGCCCGCTGCGGTCGCAGCCGACGGCCCGCGCAGCGGCGCCGGCGTCGGCGACTGGGTCGTGGTGCTGCTGCTGGCCGTGCTGGCCGCCGTGTCGGTGGGCCAGACGGCCACCAAGGTGTCGATGATCTCGCTCACGGCCGAGGCGCGCGAGGCCTTCCTGCGCAAGCACGTGCCGGGCTACGGCGTGATGGACTACGTGCGCCGCAACGTGACCGGCCGCGTCTACCAGATCGCGCTGAACGAGGCGATCTACTACGGCCCCAACCCGATCTGGGGCGACACGCTGGGGCGCTGGCGCTACCGCGACTACCTGCTGATGTCGCCCGGCGACACGGCGCGCAAGCTGGCAGCCGAGGGCTTCACCACCGTCGTCATGTCGCCCGAGATGGTGAAAGTGCTCAGCGTGCGGCCCGGCTTCGACCAGTACTATGGCCTGCTGCACGACCAAGACGGCAGCCGCGCCTACCGACTCCTTCCGACGACCGCCCCATGACGACCGACCACCGACCCGCCCCCGTGTCCGCCATGCCGCGCATTGCCGCCGTCATTCCCTGCTTCAACGAGGCCCTGGCCATCACCCAGGTGATCGAGGGCTTCCGCGCGGCCCTGCCCGGCGCCGAGATCCACGTCTTCGACAACAACTCCACCGACGACACGGCCGCCGTGGCCCGCGCGGCCGGCGCGATCGTCACGCACGTGGCCGCGCGCGGCAAGGGCAACGTGGTGCGGCGCATGTTCGCCGACGTCGAGGCCGACATCTACGTGATGGTCGACGGCGACGCCACCTACGACACCACCGCCGCGCCGCGCCTCATCGCGCGGCTGGTCGAGGGCAACCTCGACATGGTGGTCGGCAGCCGCGTGGACGACGGCCAGGACGCGCTCACCTACCGCGCCGGCCACCGCTTCGGCAACTGGCTGCTCACGGGCACCGTGGCGCAGCTCTTCGGCGGCGGCCTCACCGACATGCTCTCGGGCTACCGCGTGTTCTCGCGCCGCTATGCCAAGTCGTTCCCGGCCCTGTCGCAGGGCTTCGAGATCGAGACCGAGCTGACCGTGCACGCGCTCGAGCTGCGCATGCCTTACGCCGAGGAAGCCACCGCCTACAGCACGCGCCCCGAAGGCTCGCACAGCAAGCTCTCGACCTACCGCGACGGCTGGCGCATCCTGAAGACCATCGGCAAGCTGTTCGTGAGCGAGCGGCCGCTGCAGTTCTTCTCGATCGTCGCCGCCGTGCTCGCGATCGCAGCGCTCGCGCTGGCCCTGCCGCTGTTCATGACCTACGCCCACACCGGCCTGGTGCCGCGGCTGCCCACGGCGGTGCTCGCCACCGGCGCGATGCTGGCGGCGCTGCTGTCCTTCGTCTGCGGCGTGGTGATGCACACCGTCACGCTCGGCCGGCAGGAGGCCAAGCGGCTGCGCTACCTGGCGCAACCCTGCGTGCGCGAGAGCTTGCGCAAGAGCCTGCGCGCGCACTGACGGCGGCGCGATGAAGATCGGGCGCGAGTTCCTCTCGTTCGCCGTGGCCGGCGTGATCGGCTTCGTGGTGGACGTGACGGTGCTCTACCTGCTGGCGCCGCTCTTGGGGTGGTACGGCGCGCGCGTCGTGTCCTTCCTGGCCGCCGCCACCACCACCTGGCTCTACAACCGCCGCTACACCTTCGCGGCGAGCGCGGCCGGCGCCGCCACGGGGCGTTCGGTCTGGCGCGAATACTTGGGCTACCTCACGACCATGCTGGCCGGCGCCGTGCTGAACTACGGCACCTACGTGCTCACGCTGCACTGGGTGGAAGGCCGCTGGGCCGCCGCGCTCGGCGTGGCGCTGGGCAGCATCGCGGGCCTGGGCGCCAACTTTCTCTCGGCGCGCTACCTGGTCTTCCGCTCGCACCGCAGCGGCGGCTGAGGCCGCCACCGGGCGCGTTCAAGCGCGCTCAGTGCCCGCCCGACACCACCACCGGGATCTCGGTGGCCGGCGGCGTGTTGCGGCTGCGGCCGCAGCGCACGAGGCCGTCGATCATCACCATGCCCACGCCCGGGATGTCGCCCAGCTGCACGCTTTCGAGCAGGCCCGGCGCGGGCGAATGCTGGGCGCGGTCCATGAACACGAAGTCGGCCGCGCGGCCCACCTCGATCAGGCCGCAGTTGAGCTTGCGGATCTTCGCCGTGTTGCCGGTGGCGAAGCAGAACACCAGCTCGGCCGGGATGTTCGCGATCGACGACAGCATCGCCACCATGCGCAGGATGCCCAGCGGCTGCACGCCCGAGCCGGCGGGCCCGTCGGTGCCGAGGATCACGCGGTGCGGGCACTTGAGTTCGAGCGCGGCCTTCGCCGCCGCGATGGCGACCTTCTCGTTGCCGTTGTGCACGATCTCGATGGCGCGCGAGCTCTTCTCGCACAGCTCGCACACGTGCGCCTCGGGCAGCGAGGTGTGGCCGCCGTTGATGTGGCCGATGATGTCGGCGTCGGCCTCGAGCACCACGTCCTTGTCGATCAGGCCCGAGCCCGGGATCGACGGGCCGCCCGTGTGGATCGTGCTCTGGATGCCGTATTTGCGCGCCCAGGCCACCATTTCCTTGGCCTCGTAGCCGGCCTTCACCGAGCCCAGGCCCACTTCGCCCAAGAGGCCCACGCCCGCTTCGGCGAGTTCCTTGAAGTCGCTCTCGACCATGCCCTTCTCGATGACGGGCGCGCCGGCCAGCACCTTCACGCCGCCGGGGCGGAAGTTGTCGAAGGCGCGCTGCGCGGTGATGGCCAACGCCTTCAGGCCGACGATGTCCTTCGGGCGGCCGGGCAGGTGCACCTCGCCGGCCGAGATCATGGTGGTCACGCCGCCGTGCATGGTGGAGTCGATCCAGCCGATCTGGCCCTGGCGCGGCGTCCAGTCGCCGAACACCGGGTGCACGTGGCTGTCGATGAGGCCGGGTGCGACGCAGGTCTTGCGCGCGTCGATGACGGTGACGGCGCCTTCGAGGTCGCAGTCTTTCTCCTTGCCGACCGCCACGATCAGGCCGTCGTTCACCACCAGGGTGTCGGCGTCGAGGATGGGCTTGTCGATGTCGCCCGAGAGCAGCAGCCCGATGTTCTTTATGACGACCTTGCCCGACTTTGTGCCGGCTGCGATTTCTGCCATTTCGTTGTGTCCTCGTCGTGGGGTGGGGAAGGGGTGCGGTTGTCCGATACCTCGTCCGCGCGCACGGTGCGCAGCAGGGTCTCGATGACGAAATCTTCCCAGTGCGCGACGGCTTCCGGCGACTCCAGCGGCTCGCCGAGGAAGGCCGTGAGCGTGTGCCGGTTCGATGTGTAGAAATAGCCGGTGGACGCGATCAGCAGGTAGAT
Organism: Variovorax sp. GW458-11-26-14-LB1; assembly: GCF_059423965.1. NCBI lineage: Bacteria > Pseudomonadati > Pseudomonadota > Betaproteobacteria > Burkholderiales > Comamonadaceae > Variovorax > Variovorax sp. GW458-11-26-14-LB1. Next base: position 118,013 of record NZ_JBWKYW010000013.1, on the reverse strand, counting down.
GTCGCGCGCCACGAGGTCGGTGCGGAACAGGCCCTGGGCCGCGCCGCTGGCAAGGATTTCCGAAATGATGGCCACCGCCCGCGACGAGTACTCGCGCGCCCGCAGCGACTTCGAGATGTGCCGGCCCTTGTGCAGGTTCTCGGTGTTCAGCAGGGTGACGAACTCGGGGTTCTTGCGGTAGTAGCCGAGCACGAAGCGGATGACTTCGGTGAGCGCTTCCACGGGCCGCGAGGCGTCGAGCGCAATGGCGGCTTCGGCATCGTCCATGCGCTGGTAGATGCCTTCGAGCACCGCGATGAACAGGCCCTCTTTGCTGCCGAAGTAGTAGTAGATCATCCGGTCGTACGACTTGGCGGCCTTGGAGATCTTCTCCACGCTGCCGCCGTCGTAGCCGTACTTGGCGAACACCTTGGTCGCCGCCTTGAGGATGCTGTCGCGCGTGGCCTGGGCCGCGGCCTCGCGCACGCCGGTGCGGCGCTGGGGCTTGGGCTTGCTGACGGAGCGGGAGTCGGCCATCGTGCGCGCAGCGCCTCTGTATCGGGTCTTACTTCTCGGCGAAGGCGCGTTCGACCACGAAGTCGCCCGGCGTCGAGGTGTTGCCTTCCTTGAAGCCGCGCTTTTCCAGGATGTGCTTCAGGTCGACCAGCAGGCCGGGGCTGCCGCACAGCATCACGCGGTCTTCCTCGACGTTCAGCGGGGGCAGGCCCAGGTCGTCGGTGAGCTTGTTGCTCTCGATCAGGTCGGTGACGCGGCCCTGGTTGCGGAACTCCTCGCGCGTGACCGTGGGGTAGTACAGCAGCTGCTTGGCGATCATCTCGCCCAGGATCTCGTGCTTGGGCAGGTGGTCGGTCACGAGGTCGTGGTAGGCCAGCTCGTCGACCTGGCGCACGCCGTGCACCAGGATGACCTGCTCGAACTTCTCGTACGTGTCGGGGTCGCGGATGATGCTCATGAACGGCGCCAGGCCGGTGCCCGTGCCGAACAGGTACAGGCGCTTGGCCGGCAGCGTGTAGTCGATGAGCAGCGTGCCGGTGGGCTTGCGGCCCACGATCACGGTGTCGCCCACCTGGATGTGCTGCAGCTTCGAGGTGAGCGGGCCGTCCTCCACCTTGATGCTCAGGAACTCCAGGTGCTCCTCGTAGTTCGGGCTCACGATGCTGTAGGCGCGCAGCAGGGGCTTGTTGTTGACCTTCAGGCCGATCATCGTGAAATGACCGTTCGAGAAGCGCAGCGCCGGGTCGCGCGTGGTGGTGAAGGTGAACAGGCGGTCGGTCCAGTGGTGGACGCTCAGGACGCGTTCTTCGCTGAATGCACTCATACAGAACTCAAGTGTTGGTTGAAGACAGAAAAGGGTGGCTGAGCCGAAATGCACGCCTTTGGGGCGTCCGCCATCGGCCGGCTAGCAACCCTCCATTGTCGTTGGTCGGAAAAACCCCGATGAACACCGCGAGAAAACACCATTGCAAGCATCGGGCCTGTTTGCTACATTGACCTTTGATGTAGTGAACGCAACATGAAAGTGTAGGGGATGCTACACAAACGAAAGCCGCCGCACAAGCACCTGCACGGCACGTTTGTTGCAAACCTCCGGGGCCTGAAGACCCGCTCCGACAGCACCACACCACGAGATCGCCCCGATGACTGAACACACCAAGACAGACGGACTGCCCGGCATCGACATGCCCCTGGTCGCGCAGGCCGGGGGCGCCGCCTTCGGCAAGGCGCCGCCGCGCAACGAGAAGATGAGCACCGCCAAGGTCGAGTGCAACGCTTGCCCGGTGCTGTGCCAGATCTCCGACGGCCGCACCGGCGCCTGCGACCGCTACGCCAACCGCCAGGGCGTGCTGGTGCGCGTCGATCCGGTGGTGCTGCTGCGCCGCACGCTCGCCAGCGAACAGCCGGCGCTCGTGCCCTTCGACCGGCCCGGCGCCGAGGCGGTCGAGGCCGATGCCACGCCCGACTGGAACGGCGACCTGCTGCATGCCGACGAGGTCTTCGTCACCGGCGTGGGCTCGTCCACCACCTACCCCGACTACAAGCCCGCGCCCTTCATCGTGGCTTCCAAAGCCCAGGGCGTCGACATGGTCACCGTCGTCACCGAAGGCATCTTCAGCTACTGCAGCTTCAAGGTGAAGATCGACACCGACCGCTTCCTGGGCGCCGAGCAGGCCAACGTGCGCTACAAGGGCGAGGTCGTGGGCCATGTCACCACGGCCGAGTACGGCTCGCAGATGCTGTCGCTGGGCGGCGTGCACCACCTCACGGGCGGCAGCAAGAAAGAGGGTCGCATGACGGCCGAGCTGATGCAGCTCCTGGGCAACAAGCAGGCGGTGGAATGCACCATCGACGGCGGCGCCAGCCTCGTCATCCAGGCCGGCAAGGCGCCCATCGTCAACGGCGTGGAAGAGCAGCGCATGCGCGTGGGCTGCGGCTCGGCGGCCGTGGGCATCTTCGCGCGCCAGTTCGCCGGCGTGGCCGACGAGGTGGTGGTGGTCGACGACCACATCACCGGCGTGCTCACCGAGCACCAGGCCGGCCGCTGCCTCGACATGACGCCCTCGGGCATCCAGATGCTGGGGCGCAAGTCGACACCCGGGCGCTACTTCCAGGTCGCGAACCCGGGCAACGGCTGGGGCGGCACCGACATCGCCGACCCGCTGGCGATCATCGAAGGCTGGGAAGAGGGCGTGGCCCGCCCCGGCCTGCGCCTGCTCATGACCTCCACCACCGGCGAGCACGCGCAGTGGTACGTGCTCGACGAGGCGCTCAAGCCCATCGAGCAGCCCATGCCGCCCGAGGTGCGCCGCATCGTCGATCGCATCGGCGAGAACTGCGAGCCCTCGCTGTGCACCGTGCTGTTCCTCGGCGGCGCCGGCGGCAGCCTGCGCGCGGGCGTCACCGAGAACCCGGTGCTGCTCACGCGCGCCATCAAGCGCGCGCTGGTCAACGTCACCTGCGGCGGCGCGCCGGCCTATGTGTGGCCCGGCGGCGGCATCACCGTGATGGCCGACGTCATGCGCATGCCCGACAACAGCTTCGGCACCGTGCCCACGCCGGCCATCGTCGCGCCCATCGAGTTCAGCATGCGGCGCGCCGACTACGAAGCGCTCGGCGGGCACGTCGAACACATCTTCCCGCTCGAGCAGGCGCTCGCACGCGGTGCGTGGCAGGAAGACGGCGCACCGCTGGCGCGCCAATGGCTCGTCATCGACGATGCCAACCCGTGGCCGCTCGGCCACGCCCCCATGCTGGGCTGAAACCATGTCCGCCCAACGCACGGCGCTCGACGCGGGCCGCTGGCATTTCAACCACGGCCCGATCGACATCGTGGCCGAAGCACACGGCGACCCGTACGCCGTCGCGGCCGCACACGACGCGGCCTGGGCACGCTTCGGCCATGTGCTCGACGAACTCGTGCGCGAGCTGCCGCAGCTGCGCCTGCCCGTGGCCGCACGCCAGCGCCCGCGTGGCGTGGTGGCGCGGCGCATGTGGGACGCCTGCGATGCGTTTTCGCCGTTGTTCCTCACGCCGATGGCGGCCGTGGCCGGCAGCGTGGCGCAGGAACTCATCGCCTTCTACGACCGGCCCGGCATCGAGCGCGCCTGGATCAACAACGGCGGCGACATCGCGCTGCACCTCGCGCCCGGCCACACGGCGCGCGCGGGCTTGTTTGCCGACCTCGCGCGCTTCGACTGGCGCGACAGCGGCATGCTGACCACCGACGGCCAGTTCGCGCTGCACGCCGACCAGCCGGTGCGCGGCGTCGCCACCAGCGGCTGGCGCGGGCGCAGTTTCTCGCTGGGCATCGCCGACAGCGTGACGGTGTTGGCCGCCACCGCGGCGCAGGCCGACGCCGCCGCCACCGTGATCGCCAACGCCGTCGACGTGGCCGACGCCGCCATCCAGCGCCTGCCCGCCAGCGAATGCAAGGACGACAGCGACCTCGGCGACACCCTCGTCACCGTCGACGTGCCGCCGCTGGCGCCCGCGCAGGTGCACCATGCACTCGATGCGGGCGCGGCGTGCGCCCGCGCGCTGCAGAAAAGGGGGCTCGTGTGGGCCGTTCTGCTCGTTTGCCAGGGGCAGTGGCGGCGGGTGGAACCCTTATGCTCGAAGTCGCTGGACATCGCGCTGCCCGAAGCAGTTGGTTCAGTATTTGCTTAACGAAAAGCAAGGTTCTTTTTCATGATCGAAATCCGTCGCGTCTTCACCCATGTCGAGTACATCCACCACGAGTTCGGACCGCGTGCCGAAACCCCGCTGGTGCGCGGTGCCATCGGCGCGGTGCTGACCAATCCTTTCGCGGGCCGCTACGAGCCCGACATCCTGCCGATGATGGCGCTGCTCGACCCCGTGGGCGTCGACATGGCGCACCAGCTGCACGCCGCCATGGACGTGCCGCTGGAGCAGATCGCCACCTACGGCAAGGGCGCCATCGTCGGCGCCGACGGTGAGCTGGAGCACGGCGCGCTGTGGCACGTGCCCGGCGGCTACGCGATGCGCGAGCTGCTCGGCTGGAAGGGCAGCCGCGCCGCCTACACCGCGGGCAAGGCCGAAGAGAAAACCGGCCAGCCCGGCAACGCGCTGTCGATCGTGCCCTCGACCAAGAAGGTCGGTCCGCCCGGCGCCGCGCTCGACGTGCCGCTCACCAACATCAACGCCAGCTACGTGCGCGGCCAGTTCGACGCCATCGAGGTGCGCGTGCCCGGCGCGCCGATGGCCGACGAGATCGTCTTCATCCTCGCGATGAGCACCGGCTACCGCGTGCATGCGCGCGTCGGCGGCCTGCTCGCCAAGGACATCAGCAAGTGGGACGGCCTGCGCTGACCGCACAAGACAAGAGACAAGACAAGGAACACACAGACATGACCGCCAACATCCGCAAGCTCGTCATCCAAGTCGATGAAACCCGCAAGGAAATGGGCCAGGACGTGACGCCGCCCACGCGCCGCGCCGTCGCCATCGCCGTCATCGAGAACCCCTACGCCGGCCGCTACAGCGAGAACCTCGACGAGCTCATCGCCATCGGTGAAGAGCTCGGCGCGCTGCTGGGCCAGAAGGCCGTGAAGGCGCTGGGCATCGAGCCCGGCCAGGCGCAGAGCTACGGCAAGGCCGCCATCGTCGGCGAGCGCGGCGAGCTGGAGCATGCCGCCGCCATCCTGCATCCCAAGCTGGGCGCGCCGCTGCGCGTGGCGGTCGAGAAGGGCGCCGCACTCGTGCCCTCGGCCAAGAAGCAGGGCACGCTGGGCACCGCCATCGACGTGCCGCTGGGCCACAAGGACGCCGCCTTCGTGCGCAGCCACTTCGACGCCGTCGAGGCCCGCGTGGCTGATGCGCCCCGCGCCAACGAGATCGTCGTGGCCGTGGCCGTCACCGACAGCGGCCGCCCGCTGCCGCGCGTCGGCGGCCTGCAGGCCAGCGAGATCAAGGGCGAAGACGGTCTTCGCTGACCTGTCATTGCATCGTCACCCGCATCGTGTTTTCTGTTCGAACTTCTAGGAGCTTCCCGATGAATCCATTGCGCCTTGCCTTCTGCGCCGCTTCCGTCGTCACGCTGGCCACTGCCCTCGTCCCCGCGCATGCGCAGGGCGTGATCAAGATCGGCGAAATCAACAGCTACAAGGCGCAGCCCGCCTTCCTCGAGCCCTACAAGAAGGGCATGGAACTGGCGGTCGACGAGATCAACGCCAAGGGCGGCGTCAACGGCAAGAAGCTGGAGCTCATCAGCCGCGACGACAACGCCAACCCCGGCGACGCCGTGCGCGTGGCCGAAGAGCTCATCTCGCGCGAGAAGGTCGACGTGCTGGCCGGCGCCTTCCTGTCGAACACCGGCCTGGCGCTGACCGACTTCGCCAAGCAGAAAAAATTCTTCTACCTCGCCGCCGAGCCGCTCACCGACAAGATCGTCTGGAGCAACGGCAACAAGTACACCTACCGCCTGCGCCCCTCGACCTACATGCAGGTCGCGATGCTGGTGCCCGAGGCCGCCAAGCTCAAGAAGAAGCGCTGGGCCATCGTGTACCCCAACTACGAGTATGGCCAGTCGTCGGTCGCCACCTTCAAGACGCTGCTCAAGGCGATCCAGCCCGACGTCGAGTTCGTCGCCGAGCAGGCGCCGCCGCTGGGCAAGGTCGATGCGGGCAGCGTGGTGCAGGCCCTGGCCGATGCCAAGCCCGACGCCATCTTCAACGTGCTGTTCGGCGCCGACCTGTCCAAGTTCGTGCGCGAAGGCAACACGCGCGGCCTCTTCAAGGACCGTGAGGTCGTGAGCGTGCTGACCGGCGAGCCCGAGTACCTCGACCCGCTGAAGGACGAAGCGCCCAACGGCTGGGTCGTCACCGGCTACCCCTGGTACGGCGTGAAGACCGCCGAGCACAAGGCCTTCAACGACGCCTACCAGGCCAAGTTCAAGGACTACCCGCGCCTGGGCTCGGTGGTGGGCTACAGCGCCATCTACTCGATCGCGGCCGGCGTGAAGAAGGCCGGCAGCACCGACACCGAGAAGCTCGTGGCCGCCTTCAAGGGCCTGCAGGTCGACACGCCCTTCGGCAAGATCAGCTACCGCGCGCAGGACAACCAGTCCACCATGGGCGCGTACGTCGGCAAGACCAAGAACGACGGCGGCAAGGGCGTGATGGTCGACTACGTGTACCTCGACGGTGCCAAGTTCCAACCCACCGACGACGAAGTGAAAAAGATGCGCCCTGCGGACTGACCGCACGGCTCCTGCAACGCGTCCGCCGCCGCTTCTTGAGCGCGGCGGGGCGCGGTGTCTCCAGTTTCCTCAGGGTCCCTCATGAGCTTTTCAGGCTTCGTTGTTCAGTTGCTCAACGGGTTGGCCGGCGCGTCTTCGCTGTTCTTGGTGGCGGCCGGCCTCTCGTTGATCTTCGGCGTGACGCGCATCGTCAACTTCGCCCATGGATCTTTTTTCATGGTGGGCATCTACGTCGCGTACACGCTCGTCGAGAAGCTCGGCCCGAGCGTGGGCTTCTGGCCGGCGCTTTTGATCGCCGCGCTCGCGGTGGGCGTGCTGGGTGCGCTCATCGAGGTGCTGCTGCTGCGCCGCATCTACAAGGCGCCCGAGCTGTTCCAGCTGCTCGCCACCTTCGCGCTGGTGCTGGTCATCAAGGACGCGGTGCTGTGGCTCTGGGGGCCTGACGAACTGCTCGGCCCGCGCGCACCGGGCCTGAAGGGCTCGGTCGAAATCCTCGGGCGCCAGTTTCCTTCCTACGACCTGTTCCTGATCGTCGTCGGCCCGCTGGTGCTCGGCCTCGTGTGGCTGCTGCTCACGCGCACGCGCTTCGGTACGCTGGTGCGCGCCGCCACGCAAGACCGCGAGATGGTCAGCGCGCTGGGCGTCAACCAGGCCTGGCTCTTCACTGCCGTGTTCGCGCTCGGCGCGCTGCTCGCGGGCCTGGGCGGGGCGCTGCAACTGCCGCGCGAACCCGCCACGCTCGAGATGGACCTGAACACCATCGGCGCCGCCTTCGTCGTCGTCGTGGTCGGCGGCATGGGCTCGCTGCCCGGCGCCTACGTGGCTGCGCTGCTCATCGCCGAGATCAAGGCCGTGTGCATCTGGCTGGGCGTGGTGCAGATCTTTGGCATCGACGTGTCGTTCTCCAAGCTCACGCTGATGGTCGACTTCCTCGTGATGGCCATCGTGCTGGTGTGGCGCCCCTGGGGTCTGTTCGGCCGGCCGCAGGCGCCGAGCCGCTACGTGGGCATGCAGGAAGAACCGCTGCGCCGCCCGAGCACCGCCTACATCGTGGCCGCCGCAGGGCTGGCGCTGGTGCTGGCCGCGCTGCCGCTGCTGACGGCCGGTTCGCCCTACACCACGGTGCTGATGATCGACCTGCTGATCGCCGCGCTGTTCGCCACCAGCCTGCACTTCATCATGGGGCCGGCCGGCATGCACTCCTTCGGCCACGCGGCCTACTTCGGCCTCGGGGCCTACGGCGCGGCGCTGCTGGTGCGCGCGCTGCACCTGCCGATGGAACTGGCGCTGGTGGTCGCGCCGCTGGTGGCCGCGCTCGGCGCCTTCGTCTACGGCTGGTTCGCCGTGCGGCTGTCGGGCGTGTACCTGGCGATGCTCACGCTGGCCTTCGCGCAGATCACCTGGGCCGTCACCTACCAGTGGGACAGCTTCACGGGCGGCAGCAACGGCCTGACCGGCGTGTGGCCCTCGGAGTGGCTGTCGAACAAGCAGGTGTACTACTGGCTCACGCTGGTGCTTGTGGGCGCGGGCGTGTGGTGGCTGCGCCGCGTGCTGTTCTCGCCCTTCGGCTATGCGCTGCGCGCGGGCCGCGACTCGGTGCTGCGCGCCGACGCCATCGGCATCGACGTCAAGCGCATGCAGTGGGCCGCCTTCGTCATCGCGGGCACCGTGGCCGGCCTGGCCGGCGCGCTCTATGCGTTCTCCAAGGGCAGCATCTCGCCCGAGAGCCTGTCGGTCGGCAAGTCGGTCGACGGCCTCGTGATGGTGCTGCTGGGCGGCATCCAGACCCTGGCGGGGCCGGTGGTCGGCGCCGTCACCTTCACCTGGCTGCACGACACGGTGGCGCGCAACACCGACTACTGGCGCGCGATGCTCGGCGCCATCATCCTGATCCTGGTGCTGCTGTTCCCGCAGGGCATTGCAGGGTCGATCAAACAGCTCGTCGATCGCTGGCGCGCACCGAAGCATGATGAAGCAGACGCCAAGCTCAAGGAGGTGAAGGCATGAGCCTCCTCAAAGTCACCAACCTCGGCAAATCGTTCGGCGGCGTGAAGGCCGTGGACGGCATCAGCTTCGAGCTGCCGCCCGGCGAGCTGCTGGCGCTCATCGGCCCCAACGGCGCCGGCAAGTCGACCACCTTCAACATGGTGAACGGCCAGCTCAAGGCCGACCAGGGCTCGATCACGCTCGACGGCCACGAACTCGTGGGCCGCAAGCCGCGCGAGATCTGGCGCAAGGGCGTGGGCCGTACCTTCCAGATCGCCGAAACCTTCGCCTCGCTCACCGTGGTCGAGAACGTGCAGATGGCCTTGCTCTCGCACGACCACAAGCTGTTCTCGATGTGGCGCCGCGCGGCCGACCACAAGCGCGACGAAGCACTGGCGCTGCTCGACCAGGTCGGCATGAAGGCGCAGGCCGACCGGCCCTGCAGCGTGCTGGCCTACGGCGACGTGAAGCGCGTCGAACTCGCCATTGCGATGGCCAACTCGCCCAAGCTGCTGCTCATGGACGAGCCCACCGCCGGCATGGCGCCCCAGGAGCGCAACTCGCTCATGGCGCTCACCAAGGACCTCGTCATCCAGCGCGGCATGGCCGTGCTCTTCACCGAGCACAGCATGGACGTGGTGTTCGCGTACGCCGACCGCATGATCGTGCTGGCGCGCGGGCGCCTCATCGCGCAGGGCAAGCCGCTGGAGATCCGCGACCACCCGAAGGTGCAGGAGGTGTACTTCGGCAGCGGCAAGACCTTCGAGAAGATTGCCGAAAAGGCCGCCGCATTGGGAGTTGCCGCATGAGCACGCATGAACCGCTTCTGGAAGCCAAGGCCTTGTGCGCCTGGTATGGCGCCGCGCAGATCCTCTACGACGTCGACCTCGAAGTGCGGCGCGGCGAAGTCGTCGCGCTCATGGGCCGCAACGGCGCGGGCAAGTCGACCACGCTCAAGACGCTCATCGGCATGCTCACCAAGCGCCGCGGCGCCGTGCGTTTCCTGGGCCACGACATTTCGAAGAGCGAGCCGCACCACGCGGCGCGCCTGGGCCTGGGCTTCGTGCCCGAAGACCGGCGCGTGTTCACCGACCTCACGGTGATGGAAAACCTCGAGGTCGGCAAGCAGCCCGCGCGCCAGTGGGCCGACGGCACGGCCGCGCCGCTGTGGACGCCCGAGCGCCTGTTCCAGCTGTTCCCCAACCTCGGCGAAATGCCGAACCGCCCCGGTGGCCGCATGAGCGGTGGCGAGCAGCAGATGCTCACCGTGGCGCGCACGCTGATGGGCAACCCTTATCTCGTGCTGCTCGACGAGCCCTCCGAGGGCGTGGCCCCGGTCATCGTCGAGCAGATGGCGAACATGATCCTCGAGCTCAAGGCGCAGGGCGTGAGCATCCTGCTGTCGGAGCAGAACATGCACTTCGCCGAGCTGGTCTCCGACCGCGCCTACGTGCTCGAGAAGGGGCAGATCCGCTATCACGCCACGATGGCCGAGTTGGCCGCGAACGAAGAAGTGCGCAGGGCCTACCTCAGCGTCTGACCGTTTCCTTTCCTCAACCACCGGAGTCCACACCATGCATCGCAGAACCGTCTTGAAGTCCGCCGCTGCCCTTGGGCTCGTCGGCAGCCTCGGCAGTTTCGGTCTCTCGTCCGCTTTCGCGGCCGGCAAGATCAAGCCCGGTGGGAAAGCCGCGCTGATCGTGGTCGATGTGCAGAACTGCTTCCTCGACGGCGGCACGCTCGCGGTGAAGGGTGGCAACGAAGTGATCCCGGTCATCAACGCGCTGGCGCCCGCGTTCCAGAACATCGTCGTCACGCAGGACTGGCACACGGCGGGCCATGCCTCGTTCGCCAGCACCTACAGCGGCAAGAAGCCCTTCGAGACCACCAAGCTCAATTACGGCACGCAGGTGCTGTGGCCCGACCACTGCGTGCAGGGCACCGACGACGCCGCGCTCGGCAAGGAGCTCAAGGTGCCGACCGCGCAGCTCATCATCCGCAAGGGCTTCCACAAGGACATGGACAGCTACTCCGCCTTCGAGGAGGCCGACCACAAGACGGCCACCGGCCTGGCCGGCTACCTCAAGGCGCGCGGCATCAAGACCGTGTTCGTCACGGGCCTGGCCACCGACTTCTGCGTGGCCTGGACCGCGATGGACGCGCGCAAGGCCGGCTTCGAGGCCTACGTGATCGAAGACGCCACGCGCGGCATCGACCTCAACGGCTCGCTGGCCGCCGCCTGGAAACAGATGATGGCCAAGGGCGTCAAGCGCATCCAGTCCGGCGACATCCAGGCCGGCTGACGACGAAGAAGTCCGCGGCGCCGCCGCGGCAACACCCCTCCGACGACAACAACAAAGAGACAGACGACGCATGAAGCTTTCGATTTCAAGGCGCACCCTGGTGGCGGGCGGCGCGGCCCTGGCGCTCGGCCCCGGCCTGCTGCGGCCGGCGCGCGCGGACAACGGCGTGACCGACAGCACCATCCGCATCGGCCAGTCGGCCGTGTTCAGCGGCCCGGCGAAAGACTTCGGCGTCGACTACCGCGCGGGCATCCAGATGTACTTCGACCGCGTCAACAAGTCGGGCGGCATCCACGGCCGCAAGATCGAACTCGTCACCTACGACGACGCCTACGAGCCCGCGAAGACGGCTGCCAACACGGCCAAGCTGATCGACGAGGACAAGGTCTTCGCGCTCACCGGCTACGTCGCCACCGGCAACCTCGCGGCCGCCATGCCGCTGGCCGAGAAGGCCGGCGTGCCGATGTTCGCGCCGCTGGTGGGCACCACGTCGTTTCGCACCAAGACCAACCGCTACCTGTTCCACGTGCGCGCGGGCTACGACCTGGAGCTGCGCAAGATCATCAGCCACCTCTCGACGCTGGGCATCCAGTCGATCGCCGTGGTCTACCAGGACAGCGCCTTCGGCAAGTCGAACCTCGCCACCTGCGAGCAGCTGGCCGCCGAGTACAAGGTGAAGGTGGTGCAGACGCTGCCCATGGCCATCGCAGCCGAAGACGCCAAGCAGGTGATCGGCGGGCTCGCCGAAGGCCGCCCCGGCGCCGTCGTGATGATCATGGCCGGGCGCATGACCGAGGTCTTCATCCGCGACTACCGCGCGAGCGGCGCGGCCGCGCCGCTGTACACGCTGTCGGTCGGCATCACCGACGCGGCGGGTTCGGCCAAGCGGCTGGACGGCAAGCTCGCCGGGCTGGTCACGGCCAGCATCGTGCCGCCGCCCGGTGCGCAGCGCGTGCCCATCGTGGCCGACTACCAGCGCGACCGCACCGAGTTCGGCCAGAAGATCGACAGCTACACCGCGCTCGAGGGCTACATCGTCGCGCGCGTGATGGCCGAGGGCCTGCGCCGCGCGGGCAAGGCGCTCACGCGCGACAGCTTCATCGCCGGGCTCGAGAGCATCGGCAGCACGCGCTTCGGCGACTTTCCCGTCGACTACAGCGCGAAGAACCACAACGGCTCGACCTTCGTGGACCTGGAGATGTACACCCGTGACGGCCAGTTGCGGCGCTGAGCCGCTGCACCTGCAGGTCAACGGCCGGGCGCACGCGCTCGCCGGCGTGCCGCGCGAAGCCTCGCTGCTGCACCTGCTGCGCAACGACCTCGGGCTCAACGGGCCCAAGTACGGCTGCGGGCTCGGGCAGTGCGGTGCCTGCACGGTGCATGTCGACGGCGTGGCCGCGCGGTCCTGCGTGATTCCGGCGCACGGTGTGGCGGGGCGCCACATCACCACGCTCGAAGGGCTCGGCATGCGCGGGCGCTGGCACCCGGTGCAGGCCGCCTTCGAAGACGCGCAGGCCGCGCAGTGCGGCTACTGCCTCAACGGCATGGTGATGCAGGCCGCGGCGCTGCTGGCGCGCGACCCCGATGCGAGCGAGGCGCGCATCCGCAGCGAGCTTTCGGGCAACCTGTGCCGCTGCGGCACGCACATCGAGATCCTCGACGCCGTGCAGCGCGCCGCCGTGCGCCTGCGCGCAGCCCCGCCGGACGCCCCCGCCGCATGACGCGCCGCGCCGACCTGCCGCAGACGCGCGCGGAGTTCCTCGCCGCCGATGGCGTGCTGCTGGTGGTGCGCGAGGCACCGCCCCCGCCGCCGCCCGCCAAGGGCCAGCCCGCCTTCATCGCCAGCCACCCCAGCGAAGGCGACGAGGTGCTGCTCGCGCTGTGGGACGACGGCAGCGTCTCGGCGCTCAACGGCCACGTCGACCTGGGCACCGGCATCCAGACCGCGCTCGCGCAGATCGTGGCCGAGGAGCTCGACCTCGGCATGCCCTGCGTGCGCATGATGCTCGGCGACACCGCGCGCGCGCCCAACCAGGGCGCGACCATCGCGAGCGCGTCGATCCAGATCCACGCGCAGCCGCTGCGGCTGGCCGCGGCGCAGGCACGCGCGTGGCTGCTCGCGCGCGCGGCCGAACGGCTGGGCGTGGCCGTCGATGCGCTGCAGGTGCGCAACGGCGTGGTGCGCGTGGTCGAGGCGCCGGACCGTCACATCAACTACGCGGACCTCGTGGCGCACCAGCGCACGGTGCTGCGGCTGGACCTCGATGCCACCCCCAAGAACCCGGCCGACTACCGCCTCGTCGGCACGCGCCAGGCGCGCGTCGACATCCCGGCCAAGCTCGCGGGCGACCTCGTGTTCGTGCACGACATGCGCGTGCCCGGCATGCTGCACGGCCGCGTGGTGCGCCCGCCTTACGCGGGCGCGGACCACGGCGAGTTCATCGGCAACACGCTCGAAGCGGTCGACGAAGCGTCGATCGCCCACATCCCCGGCATCCGTGCCGTGGTCGTGGTGCGCGACTTCGTCGGCATCGTCGCCGAGCGCGAAGAACACGCCGAACAGGCGATGCGCGAACTGCGCGTGACCTGGAAACCCTGGCCCGGCATGCCCGACCTGCGCGATGTGGCACAGGCCCTGCGCGACAACCCCTCGACGCAGCGCCTGCTGGTCGACGAAGGCGATGTCGACGGCGCCATGGCCGCCGCCGCGCAGCCGATGCAGCGCACCTATGTGTGGCCCTACCAGATGCACGCGTCCATCGGTCCGTCGTGCGCGCTGGCCGACTGGCAGCCGGCCGATGGCAGCGGCATGCAGCTGCGCTGCTGGGCCGGCTCGCAGAACCCGCACGTGCTGCGCGCCGATCTGGCCAAGCTCATGGGCGTGGACGACGTGCAGGTCGACGTGGTGCGCATGGAGACCGCGGGCTGCTACGGCCGCAACGGTGCCGACGACGTGGCGGCCGATGCCGCGCTGCTCGCGCGCGCCGTGGGCACGCCGGTGCGCGTGCAGCTCTCGCGCGAGCAGGAGCATGCGTGGGAGCCCAAGGGCGCCGCGCAGCTCATGGAGATCGACGGCGGGCTCATGGCCGACGGCCGCGTCGCGGCCTACGACTTCGAAACCTCCTATCCGTCGAACGGTGCGCCCACGCTGGCGCTGCTGCTCACGCGCACGGTCGAGCCCGTGGCGCAGGCCTACGAGATGGGCGACCGCACCGCGCGACCGCCCTACAGCTACGACAACCTGCGCGTGAAGGTCAACGACATGGCGCCGATCGTGCGCGCCTCGTGGCTGCGCGGCGTGTCGGCGCTGCCGAGTTCGTTCGCGCACGAGTCGTACATCGACGAGCTGGCGACCGCCGCCGGCGTCGACCCCGTGCAGTTCCGCCTGCGGCACCTGGACGACCCGCGCGCGGTCGAACTCGTGCAGGCCACCGCGCAGAAGGCCGGCTGGCGCATGCGCACCGGGCCGCAGGAGAACGCCGACGGCGGGCTCGGCGAAGGCGGCGACATCCTCTTCGGCCAGGGCTTTGCGTACGCGCGCTACATCCACAGCAAGTGGCCGGGCTTCGGCGCGGCATGGGCCGCGTGGGTGGCCGATGTCGAGGTCAACCAGAAGACCGGCGAGGTGCATGTGCGCCGCGTGGTGGTGGGGCACGACGCGGGGCTGCTGGTCAACCCGGCGGGCGTCGAGCACCAGGTGCACGGCAACGTGATCCAGACCACCAGCCGCGCGCTCAAGGAGCAGGTGCAGTTCGCGCCGCAGCAGGGCGCTGCAACGGGCGGTGCGCAGTTGCCGGGCGTGCTGCCTTCGGGCGTGGTCGCGAGCCGCGAGTGGGGCAGCTACCCGATCCTCAATTTCCGCGACGTGCCGGTGATCGAGGTCATGCACATGCCGCGCCCCGGCGAGCCGTCGCTGGGTGCGGGCGAGTCGTCGTCGGTGCCGGGCACGGCGGCGATCGCGAATGCGATCTTCGATGCGACGGGCGTGCGCTTCCGCTCGCCGCCGTTCACGCCGGAGACGGTGCTGGCGGAATTGAACCGGGGTTCGCTGCCACCGCCTCCGGGCCAGGGCGATGGCCACGCGAAGGGCGATGCCGCCGGACCCTCTTCCTCAGCTGCCTCAAGCGCAGGCGTGCGGGACGCCCTGTGGCCGCGCCGCAAGGGCCTGTGGGCCACCGGCGCCGCGCTCTTCATCGGCGGCCTCGGCGTCATCGCCGGCCTGCTCGGCTGGCGCGCGGCCATCGCGCCGGTGTCGCTCAGCGCGCCGGTCTACAGCGAGTCCACCATCGAACGCGGCCGCGTGCTCGCCGCGCTCGGCGATTGCGCCGTGTGCCACACCGCACCGGGCGGCGCACCCAACGCCGGTGGCCGCGCGATGGACACGCCCTTCGGCACGCTCTACACCACCAACCTCACGCCCGATGCCGAGACGGGCCTGGGCCGCTGGTCGTTCAGCGCCTTCCAGCGCGCGATGCGCGAAGGTGTCTCGCGCGACGGCCACCACCTGTACCCCGCGTTCCCCTACACCGCCTTCGCGAAGACCAGCGATGACGACCTGCAGGCGCTCTATGCCTACTTCATGTCGATGCCGGCGGTGCGCGCACCAACGCCCAAGTCCGAACTCAAGTTCCCGTTCAACCTGCGCCCGCTGATGGCCGGCTGGAACGCGCTGTTCCACGACCCCGCGCCGCTTCCGCCCGTGCCCACGCAGAGCGCCGAGTGGAACCGCGGTGCCTACCTCGTCAACGGCCTGGGCCATTGCGGCGCCTGCCACACGCCGCGCAACGCGCTCGGCGCGGAGCAGGGCGGCAGCGCGTTCCTCTCGGGCGCGATGGTCGATGGCTGGGAGGCGCCCGCGCTCACGCAGCTGTCGAAGGCCGCCGTGCCGTGGGACACCGACGCGCTCTACCGCTACCTGCGCAACGGCCACTCGCCGCGCCACGGCATCGCGGGCGGCCCGATGGCCGAGGTGGTGCGCGAACTCGCGCAGGTGCCCGACGCCGACGTGCGCGCCATGGCCGTCTACCTCGGCTCGTTCAACCCCGCGCCGGTCGCGCAACCGCAAGCGCTTGCGCAGCAGGCCATCGACAACGCCGCGCGCACGCAAGGCCAGCTGCTCGGCCCCGCGCAGCGCATGTTCGACAGCGCCTGCGCGTCATGCCACCACGACGGCGACGGCCCCACGCTGCTGGGCGTGAACACGCCGCTCGCACTCAACAGCAGCCTCACGAGCACACGGCCCGACAACCTGCTGCGCACCATCCTCGACGGCGTGCGCGCACCCGCGCACCGCGACATCGGCTTCATGCCCGCGTTCCGCGAGGCGCTCGACGACCGCCAGATCGCCGACCTCGCCGGCTACATGCGCGCACGTTTCGCGCCGCAGGAAGCGCCGTGGGCGAACCTGCCCGCCGAGGTGGCGCGCGTGCGGGCCACGCCGGGCCACTGACCCGCAGCGGGCGTGGCCGCGGGCCCGCGGCTACGATGGCGCGCAGACCTTATTCACGGAGACACCCCACCATGCCTTTGGACCTTTCGACCGCTTCCAGCCTGCCCCGCGACGCCGAGCGCGCCACCCTTGTCGGCCGTCTCTGGCAACCCGGCGTGGGCCCGGTGCTGGTGGCCGTGCAGGGCGATGGCCTGCACGACCTGTCGACGCTCGCGCCCACCATGAGCGACCTGCTCGAAGGCCAGGGCTCGCCGGCCGAAGCCGTGCGCGCGGCACTGCAGAGTGGCACCGCGCCGCGCATCGCCGCACTCGATGCCGTGCTCGCCAACAGTGACGAAAGCACGCGCGACAACAACCAGGCCTGGCTGCTCGCCCCTTGCGACCTGCAGGTCGTGAAGGCCAGCGGCGTGACCTTCGTCGCCAGCCTGCTCGAACGCGTGATCGAAGAACAGGCACGCGGCGATGCCTCGCGCGCCGAGGCCACGCGCGCGGCCATCGGCGATGTGCTGGGCGACAACCTCGCCGACATCGTGCCGGGCTCGCCCGAAGCGATGAAGGTGAAGGACGTGCTCATCGCGCAAGGCATGTGGTCGCAGTACCTCGAGGTCGGCATCGGCCCCGACGCCGAGGTCTTCACCAAGGCACCGGTGCTCGCGGCCGTGGGCACGGGCGCCGACGTGGGCATCCACGCGGACTCGGCCTGGAACAACCCCGAGCCCGAGGTCGTGCTCGCGGTGAACAGCCGCGGCGAGACGCTGGGCGCCGCGCTCGGCAACGACGTCAACCTGCGCGACTTCGAAGGCCGCAGCGCACTGCTGCTGGGCAAGGCCAAGGACAACAACGCCTCGTGCGCCATCGGGCCGTTCATCCGTCTGTTCGATGCGCACTTCGGCATCGCCGATGTGCGTCGCATCACGGTCGCGTTGAACGTGACGGGCCCCGAGGGCTTCACGCTCGAAGGTTCGAGCTCGCTCGCGAAGATCAGCCGCGATCCGCTCGACCTCGTGGCACAGACACTCAACCGCCACCACGCCTACCCAGACGGTTTCATGTTGTTTCTGGGCACGATGTTCGCGCCGACACAAGACCGTCACGGACCGGGGCAAGGATTCACGCACGTGGTGGGCGACCATGTGCGCATCGCGGCCCCTGAATTGGGTGCGTTGAACAACCGCGTCGTGCATGCAGACCAGGCGCCGCGGTGGTCTTTCGGCCTCGGTGCGTTGATGCGCAACCTCGCGTCGCGTCGGCTGCTGTAGCCCGTACTTCTGCACTTTAAAAGCAGATGTACTCCTTTGGAATTCAGAGGCTGCACTTTGCATTCTGTTGCGGTTGACCATGCCTCTTCTTACCCTCAAGATGACTACCATCGCGAGTGGATAAATCAAGGGAGTCGTGGTTGCTGCCGAATGAGATCGATCTGTTGCAGACGCCCGTCGAGGGCCCGCTTCCCTGTGGTGAAGATCTGGAATACGACGCCGATTTCATGGCGCTCCAACAGGCGGCCACGGGCAAGCGCGAGCAGCAGTTCGGCGACACCATCATTCCCGCCGAGCCGCCCGACTGGGCGCGCGTAGACCGCATCGCACGGCAGCTGTGCGTACGCACGCGCGACCTGCGCGTGCTGGTGCCGCTCACGCTCGCATGGACCGAAAGCCGCGGCCTGCCCGGCTATGTCGACGGGCTGCGCCAGGTCGATGCGGTGCTGCAGACTTTCTGGAACGACGTGCATCCGCGCGTCGTCGATGGCACGAACGAAGACCCGCTGCCGCGCATGAATGCGCTGGCCGCACTGGCCGAAGCCGAAGGGCTCGGACGCAGCGTGCGCGATGCGCGGCTGCTCGAAGACGGTGGCACGGCGATGAGCCTGCGGCAGGTCGAGGCGCTGCTCGATTCGAGCAAGAGCGACCAGGTGGACTACCCCGGCGGCGTGGGGCGCCTGCGCGAGGCCGCACGCCGTGCACACGACAAGGCGGCGGCGCCGGTCGTGGCCCTGCGTGAGGCTCTGGCACTGCTGCAGCGCATCCGCGAGACCTGCGAGCGCGCGCTGGGCCAGAGTTGGGCGCCCGATTTTTCACGGCTCGAACGGTCGCTGCGCACCGTGGGCCAGTTGCTGCCGGAGCAGCCGCACAGCGAAGTGCCGCAGGCGTCGGCAGTGGGCGGTGCAGAAGACACAAGCGGTGCGGCGCACGTGCACGCACCCGCAGCGCACGTTGCAGCGGCCACGCAGGCTGCAGTGCGCCCGCTGCGTATTCAAGAGATTGAAATATCGGCTCGTGAAGATGTGCAAGTGTTGTTGGAAAAAGCATGCGAGTTCCTGGAACGAACGGAACCGAGCCATCCGGCACCCATGCTGATCCGCAGGGCCCAGCGGCTGATGGACCTCAACTTCTTCCAGATCATCGAAGAGCTCGTGCCCGAGGGATTGCAAAAGATAGAAAGCCTTGCCGGCCGCCCGTTGAACGGCGACGCCGCATTGCCCTAGCGGCCGTTGCTGCCGGCGAGCAGGAACAACGCGCCGGCACCGGTCGACCGGTACGACCCATGCATTCAGTTTCAAGAGGACGCTTATGGCAGACAACCGTGTCAGGAACAGTGGTCAGAAGTTCATCGCGCGCAACCGGGCGCCGCGCGTGCAGATCGAGTACGACGTCGAGATCTACGGCAGCGAACGCAAGATCCAGCTGCCTTTCGTGATGGGCGTCATTGCCGATCTCGCCGGCAAGCAGACCGATCCGATGCCCGACCTCGCGGAGCGCGAGTTCATGGCGGTGGACATCGACAACTTCGACGAGCGCATGAAGTCGATCAAGCCGCGCGTCGCGTTCCAGGTGCCCAACACGCTCACCGGCGAAGGCCAGATGAACGTGGACATCACCTTCGACAGCATGGACGACTTCTCGCCCGCGCGCATTGCACGGCAGGTCGATGCGCTGCAGCAGCTGCTCGAGGCGCGCACCGAGCTGTCGAACCTGCTCTCGTACATGGACGGCAAGAACGGCGCCGAGCAACTCATTGCGCAGGCGCTGCAGAACCCGGCGCTGCTCAAGTCGCTGGCATCCGCGCCCAACCCCGCGGTCGCGCAGGCGGCCGCCGATGCCGCAGCCAAGCAAGCCGACGACAGGACCGCACCATGAGCACCGCATCCCAGCAAGGCGCACGCGCCCGCACCGCCACCGTCGAAGCGCTCGAGCCCAACGAGTTCTCCGACCTCCTGCAGCGCGAGTTCAAGCCCAAGACCGAGCAGGCGCGCGAGGCGGTGGAGAACGCCGTCAAGACGCTGGCCGTGCAGGCGCTCGAGAACACCGTCACCATCTCGAACGACGCCTACCGCAGCGTGCAGGCCATCATCACGGAGATCGACCGCAAGCTGTCGGAGCAGATCAACCAGATCCTGCATCACGAAGACTTCCAGCAGCTCGAAGGTGCATGGCGCGGCCTGCACTACCTCGTGAACAACACCGAGACCGACGAGCAGCTGAAGATCCGCGTCATGTGCGCATCGAAGCGCGAAGTGGCGCGCTCGCTCAAGCGCCACAAGGGCATCGGCTGGGACCAGAGCCCGATGTTCAAGAAGATCTACGAGGCCGAGTACGGCCAGTTCGGCGGCGAGCCTTTCGGCGCGCTGATCGGCGACTTCCACTTCGACCACAGCCCGCCCGACGTCGAGATGCTCGGCGAGATGGCCAAGATCGCCGCCGCCGCGCACTGCCCCTTCATCGCCGGCGCCTCGCCCACCGTGATGCAGATGGACTCGTGGCAGGAGCTGTCGAACCCGCGCGACCTGACCAAGATCTTCCAGAACACCGAGCACACCGCGTGGCGCTCGCTGCGCGATTCGGAAGATGCGCGCTACATCGGCCTGGCCATGCCGCGCTTCCTGGCGCGCCTGCCCTACGGTGCGCGCACCAACCCGGTCGACGAGTTCGAGTTCGAGGAAGAAACCGACTCGGCGCTGCACACGCGCTACACCTGGGCCAACTCGGCCTATGCGATGGGCGTGAACATCAACCGCTCGTTCAAGCAGTTCGGCTGGTGCACCTCGATCCGCGGCGTGGAGTCGGGCGGCGCGGTCGAGAACCTGCCCACGCACACCTTCCCGACCGACGACGGCGGCGTGGACATGAAGTGCCCGACCGAGATCGCCATCAGCGACCGGCGCGAGGCCGAGCTCGCCAAGAACGGCTTCATGCCGCTGGTGCACCGCAAGAACTCCGACTTCGCGGCCTTCATCGGCGCGCAGTCGCTGCAGCAGCCGGCCGAGTACTACGACGCCGATGCCACGGCCAACGCCAACCTGGCGGCGCGCCTGCCGTACCTGTTCGCCTGCTGCCGTTTCGCGCACTACCTGAAGTGCATCGTGCGCGACAAGATCGGTTCGTTCCGCGAGCGCGAGGACATGGAGCGCTGGCTCAACGACTGGATCATGAACTACGTCGACGGCAGCCCCGGCACCTCGTCGCAGGACACGAAGGCGATGAAGCCGCTGGCGGCGGCCGAGGTCCAGGTGGAAGCCATCGAGGACAACCCCGGCTACTACGCCGCCAAGTTTTTTCTCCGGCCGCACTACCAGCTCGAGGGGCTGACGGTGTCGTTGCGGCTGGTTTCGAAGCTGCCGTCCAACAAGAAGGACAGCAGCTAATTCCACTGTCCCGCTACCGGGCAATTCATCGATAACTTTTGGGGGTCAATCATGGCAGTAGACATGTTCATGCGCGTCGAGGGTGCAAACGGCGAGTCCAAGGACTCCAACCACAAGGACTGGACCGACATCAAGTCGTTTGCATGGGGAGCGACGCAGCCTGGCAACATGGTCAGCGGCGGTGGCGGTGGCGTGGGCAAGGCCAGCTTCAACGACCTGCAGGTGCTCGCGCGCATCGACAAGGCGGCGCCTTCCGTGCTGAAGAACTGCGCGAGCGGCAAGCACCTGAGCAAGGTCGAAGTGGCCGTGTGCAAGGCCGGCGGCTCGCAGATCGAATACACGCGCGTCACGCTCGAAGAGGTGCTCGTCACCTCGGTGCAGTACACGGCCGAGCAGGGCGGCGATGCGGTGCTCGTGCAGTACGCCTTCCAGGCCGCGAAGGTGAAACAGCAGTACTGGGAACAGACCGACAAGGGCGGCAAGGGCGCCGAGACGGTGCTGGGCTGGAACATCAAGGAAAACAAGGAAGCCTGATTTCCTTGTTGCGCGGCGGGGCCGTGGCCTTCAGGGCCATGCAGCCCCCGCCGGCGGTCCACAGCCGTTTGTCTGTCTCTCGCGGCGCCCCTTCGCGGCGCGCCGCCTTTCACCTTTCAGCCAGTCAACGGGGAAGTTTCATGGGCGATGGGTTTGCAGTGCTGGGCGAGCGCTCCGTGGCCGAGCACACCGAATGGGTACAGCGGCAGATCCGCGCCAGTCCCCAGAATGCCGGCCTGCGCCTTGCCCTGTGCCACTTCCTCGCGCTGCGCGGCGAATGGCAGCGGGCCGAAGACCAGCTCAAGCTCGCGACCAAGCTCGACCCCACCTTCACGCCGGCCAGCGTCACCTGCGCGATGGCCCTGCGGGGCGAGCGCGAGCGCAGCGACTTCTGGGCCGGCGGCGGACGCACGCCGGCCATCGTCTCGGGCAATGCCGACTGGGTCGAGCAGCTGCTCGGCGCCGCCGTCTTGCCCGCCGAACGTGCCGACGAGGCCGCCGCGCTGCGCGAAGCCGCGCGCGATGCGGCGCCGGCGCTGCAGGGCACGCTGACCACCGTCGACCGCTCCGATGCGCGGGCCGTGCAGGCGCTCGACGGCGAGCCCGCGGCGCACAGCGACTTCGCCTGGCTGTGCGACGGCGACGCGCGCATCGGCGCCGTGCTCGAACTGTTCACGCCCTCGGGCTATGCGTGGCTGCCGCTGCCGGCGGTGCGCCGCATCAAGTTCTCGCGCCCGCAACATCTGGTCGACCTGCTGTGGGCGCCGGCCGAGATCGAGCTGCACGACGGGCGCGGCCTCAACGGCCTCGTGCCGGTGCGCTACCCGGGCGCGCTCGACAGCCTCGACGACGAGACCGCGCTGGGCCGCCGCACCGACTGGCAGCCGCTCGCGGGCGACGACCAATTCGCGGGCATCGGCCAGCGCACGCTGATCAGCGAGGCCGGTGACCATTCGCTGCTCGACCTGCGGCGCATCGAGTTCGCCGCAGCGACGGAAGGCGCGGTCCCGTGACCCCCGCCGTCACTACCGACATCGACGGCGACGCCCAGGAAAGCGTCGCGCGCGACCGCCTGCAGCCCGTGCTGCTCGACCGCCTCACCGACAAGGCGCCGCAGAACGGCCAGGAGCGCGCGGGCGCCTTCCTCATGAGCGGCAAGCTGCTGCGCGACTCGGTGCTGCGCGACCTGCAGTGGCTGCTCAACACCACCAACTTCGGCGCCGAGCACCGCATCAACGGCATGCCGCGCGCGCGCGGCTCGGTGGTGAACTACGGCGTGCGCGGCTGGGCCGGCGGGCGCATGTCGGAGGTCGACTTCGCCGATGTCGAAGCGGCCATCCGCGCGGCCATCATCGACTTCGAGCCGCGCATCATGAAAGACAGCATCGACGTGCGCTGCGTGACCGATGCGACCGACCTGGAGCACCACAACCTGCTCGCACTGGAGATCCGCGGCACGCTGTGGTCGGTGCCGTACCCGATCGAATTCATCCTGCGTTCGGAGCTGGACCTTGAAAGCGGGCACATGGTGCTGCGGCCGACAGGAGGGCTGTGATGGACGCCAAGCTCCTCGACTACTACAACCGCGAACTCACCTACATGCACGAGCTCGGGGCCGAGTTCGCGCAGCGCTACCCCAAGATCGCGGGCCGCCTGGGCATGCGCGGCATCGAGGTCAGCGACCCGTACGTGGAGCGCCTGCTCGAAGGCTTCAGCTTTCTCACGGCGCGCATCCAGCTCAAGATGGACGCGGAGTTTCCGCGCTTCTCGCAGCGCCTGCTCGAAGTGGTGTACCCCAACTTCCTCGCGCCGCTGCCCGCGATGGCCGTGGTGCAGATCGACGGCAACCTCAACGAAGGCTCGCTGAAGGCGGGCTACGAGCTGCCGCGCCACACGCTCCTGCGCGGCCGCATGATCAAGGGCGAGCAGACGGCCTGCGAGTTCCGCACGGGCCATGCCGTCACGCTGTGGCCCATCAAGATTGCCGAGGCGAGCCTCGGCCCGGTGCCGGCCGAGATCGCGCATGCGCTGCCGATGGCGGCGCGCCAGGCGAAGAGCGCGATCACCATCAAGCTCGAAGCCGTGGGCGGCGCGCGCTTCTCCGAGATGCCGCTGGATCGGCTCGAGTTCTTTCTCTCGGGCGCCGAGCTGCATGCGCTGCGCGTGCTCGAACTGGTGGCCCACCACAGCGTGGCCACCGTGTGCCGTGCCGGCCCCGGCAGCACGGCGCGCATCGTGCCGCTGGGCGACGAGGCGATCCGCCACGAGGGCTTCGACCCCGAGCAGTCGCTGCTGCCCTACGACGCGCGTTCGTTCCAGGGCTACCGGCTGCTGCACGAGTACTTCGCCTTTCCCGAGCGCTACCTGTTCGTCAGCGTGAAGCACCTGCGCGCGGCGGCCTCGGCCATCGGCGGCACCACGATGGAGATCGTGATCCTGCTCGACCGCGCCGACGCCGATCTGGAGCGGCTGGTCGATGTCAGGCACTTCTCGCTGTTCTGCACGCCCATCATCAACCTCGTGCCGCGCCGCAGCGACCGCATCCCGGTCGGGCCGGGCCAGCACGAGCACCATGCGGTGATCGACCGCACGCGCCCGCGCGACTTCGAGATCTTCACCGTCGAGCGCGTCACGGGCCACATGGCCAACGGCTCGGAAGAGCGCGAGTTCCGGCCCTTCCTCGGTTCGTTCGCGTCCGACGACGGCGACTTCGGCGCCTACTTCTCGCTGCGCCGCGAGCCGCGCCTGGTGTCCGACCGCGCACGCGCGCAGGGCACGCGCACCAGCTACACCGGCAGCGAGGTGTACGTGTCGCTGGTCGACCAGCACGACGCGCCGTTCCCGCACAGCCTGCGCCACATCACCATCGACGCGCTGTGCACCAACCGCGACCTGCCGCTGCTGCTGCCCACCGGGCTCGAATCGGACTTCACGCTGCGCGTGTCGGCACCGGTGCGCGGCGTGCGCATCCTGCGCGGGCCGTCGCGGCCGTACCCGGCGCTGGCCGAGGGCGCGCTCACCTGGCGCCTCATCAGCCACCTGGGCCTGAACTACCTGAGCCTGACCGACGTCGATGCCACGCAGGGCGCCGCCGCGCTGCGCGAGATGCTCGACCTGTACGGCAACCTCGCCGACCCGGCCGTGCGCCGGCAGATCCAGGGCGTGCGCTCGATGGCGCTGGCGCCGGTGTTCCGTCGCCTGCCCGAGCCGGGGCCGATCGTGTTCGGGCGCGGCGTGGAGATTGCGCTGCAGATCGACGAGGTCGCGTTCTCGGGCACGAGCCCGTACCTGTTCGGCGCCGTGCTGGAGCAGTTCTTCAGCCGGCACGTGTCGCTCAACGCCTTCACCGAGTTCGCGCTGTCCAGCCTGCAGCGCGGCGAAATTGCGCGCTGGACCCCGCGCGTGGGACGCCGCCCCACCGTATGAGCACGACCGGCCTCACCGACGACGCCATGCTGCAGACGCTGCCGGCAGAGGCCGAGGCGCGCGACGAGGCGGCCGTCGAGGCGCGCAGCCCGGCGCACGCGAAGGCGAAAGCCCCGCCGCGCCGCGGCGTGCCCGAGGCCGACCCCGCGCTGTGGGCCCGGCTCGTCGAGCAGCCCTTCGAGCACGACCTGTTCATGCTGCTGCGTCGGCTCGATGCGCAAGGCGGCCACCCGCTGCTGGGCCGCGCGCCGCGCCCGCGCGACGAGCCGCTGCGGCTGGGGCAGGAGCCCTCGATGGCCTTCGCGCCGTCGAACGTGTCGGGCGTCGAGGTGGACGAAGACGGCGCGCCGCGCATCTCGATCTACGGCTTTGGTCTCTTCGGTCCCAACGGCCCGCTGCCGCTGCACCTGACCGAGTACGCACGCGAGCGCAAACGCCACCACGCCGACAACACGCTCAGCGCGTTCGCCGACCTGTTCCATCACCGGCTGATCCTGCTGTTCTACCGCGCCTGGGCCGATGCACAGTCGGTCAACAGCCTGGACCGCACCGACGGCCACCGCTTCGTCGACTACGTGGCCAGCCTCATGAACATGGGGCAGCCCGGCCTGAAGGCGCGCGACCGCATCGCCGACCACGCGCGCACGCACATGGCGGGGCACCTGGTGCGCCAGACGCGCAACCCCGAAGGGCTGATTCAGATTCTTCGCCTGTACTTCGACGTGCCCGTGCGCGTGGTCGAGTTCGTGAGCGACTGGGTGTACATCGACGAGCGCCAGGTCAGCCGCATCGGCCAGCTCGGGCGCAACCACCGGCTGGGCAGCGGCGCGACCATCGGCCTGGCGGTGCGCGATGCGCAGGGCAAGTTCAGGCTCGAACTCGGCCCGCTGTCGCAGCAGCAGTTCCGCGAGTTCCTGCCCGGCAGCCCACGGCTGCAGCAGGTGGTCGACTGGGTGCGCCAGTACGTCGGCATCGAATTCGCCTGGGAGCTGCGGCTGGTGCTCAGCAAGCCCGAGGCGCGCGGCATGCGGCTGAGCAGCGACGAGCGCCTGGGCTGGGGCAGCTGGCTCGGCACCCGCCTGTCCGACACCGACGCCGGCGACATGGTGTTCCAGCCCGAGGCGCTCTTTTCCCGCAACGCACCGGCTCCCTCATGACCGACATCCGCCGCGTCTCTCTGTTCTCCAAGTTGAATCCGATGCTCTACAAGGCATTGGAGACCGCCACCGCCTTCGCCAAGCTGCGCGGCAATGCCTACGTGGAGCTCGTGCACTGGCTGCACCAGATCCTGCAACTGCAGGACAGCGACCTGCTGCGCATCATCAAGCGCGCCGGGCTCAACCTCGATGCGGTCGAGCAGGACCTCGTGCGCGCGCTCGACCGCCTGCCGCACGGCGCCACGTCGATCAGTGACATCTCCGAGCACGTCGACAACGCGGTCGAGCGTGCGTGGGTGTACGCCAGCCTGCGCTTCGAAGCCACCTCAATCCGCGGCGCCTACCTGCTCGCGGGCATCGTGAAGACGCCGGGCCTGCGCCAGGTGCTCTCGGGCATCTCGCGCGAGTTCGACAAGCTCGTGCCCGACGTGCTGGTCGCGCAGCTTGCCGCGTGGACCGAAGGCTCGCCGGAAGACGACTACGACGCCGCGTCGGAGGCGGGCGGTGGCGCACCGGTGGCGCAGCACCAGGGCGATGCCCCCGCCGCCGGCGGCTCGGCGCTTGCCAAGTACGCGAGCGACCTCACGGCCAAGGCGCGCGCCGGCGAGCTCGACCCCGTGTACGGCCGCGACGACGAGATCCGCCAGATCGTCGACATCCTCATGCGCCGCCGCCAGAACAACCCGCTGCTCACCGGCGAGGCCGGCGTCGGCAAGACGGCCGTGGTCGAAGGCCTGGCCTCGCGCCTCGCGGCCGGCGACGTGCCGCCTTCGCTGAAGGACGTGTCGCTGTGGGTGCTCGACCCCACGCTGCTGCAGGCCGGCGCGGGCGTGAAGGGCGAGTTCGAACAGCGCTTGCGCCAGGTGATCGACGAGGTCGAGAAAAGCCCCAAGCCCATCGTGCTGTTCGTCGACGAAGTGCACACGCTGGTCGGCGCGGGTGGCACGGCCGGCACCGGCGACGCGGCCAACCTGCTCAAGCCCGCGCTCGCGCGCGGCCGGCTGCGCACCATCGGTGCCACGACGTGGTCGGAGTACAAGAAGTACATCGAGAAAGACCCGGCGCTCACGCGGCGCTTCCAGACCATCCAGGTGCACGAGCCGACCGAGCCCAAGGCCGTGGTCATGCTGCGCGGCATCTCGGCCGAACTGGAGAAGCACCACGGCGTGCTCATCCTCGATGCCGCGCTCGAAGCGGCCGTGAGCCTGTCGCACCGCTACATTCCCGCGCGGCAGTTGCCCGACAAGGCCGTGAGCCTGCTCGACACCGCGTGCGCGCGCGTGGCGCTGAGCCAGCATGCGCTGCCGGCGGCGCTCGAAGATCTGAAGCGGCGCATCGAGGTGCTGGGCATCGAGTCGGGCATCGCGGGGCGCGAGGCGGCGATCGGGGTCGGCGAGCACCAGCGCGTGGAAGACATCGCGGCGCAGGTGGCTGCCGCGCAGGCTGAACTCGAACTGCTGGAGCAGCGTCGCGTGGAAGAAGCGGCGCTGGTCGAGCGCATCGTCGCGTTGCGCAAGCTGCTGTCGCCTGCGGCGGTGCCGGTGCAATCTGAAGCGGAGGATGACCGCGAAGAAGAACCGCCTGCCGAGCCCGAGCGAACACCCGAGGCCATCCGCGCCGAACTCAACGAAGCACAAGACCAGCTCGTGAAGCTGCAAGGCGAGACACCGCTCATCCTCGCGGCCGTCGATGCGCAGGCCGTCGCCACCGTGGTCGCCGACTGGACCGGCATTCCCATCGGCCGCATGGTGCGCGACGACGCGCAGTCGGTGCTGCGCCTGGGCGAGATTTTGTCGGCCCGCGTGGTCGCGCAGCCCGATGCGCTGGAGACCATCTCGCGGCGCATCCGCACCGCGCGTGCGCGCCTGGACAACCCCAACAAGCCCGTCGGCGTGTTCCTGCTGTGCGGCCCCTCGGGCGTGGGCAAGACCGAGACCGCGCTCGCGCTGTCGGAGGCGCTGTACGGTGGCGAGCAGAACCTCGTCACCATCAACATGAGCGAGTTCCAGGAGTCGCACACCGTCTCCACGCTCAAGGGCGCGCCGCCCGGCTACGTGGGTTATGGCGAAGGCGGCGTGCTCACCGAAGCCGTGCGCCGGCGGCCCTACAGCGTGGTGCTGCTCGACGAGATCGAGAAGGCGCACCCCGACGTGCACGAGATCTTCTTCCAGGTCTTCGACAAGGGCTGGATGGAAGACGGCGAAGGCCGGCACATCGACTTCCGCAACACCGTGATCATCATGACGTCGAACGTCGGCACCGACCTCGTCATGCAGCTGTGCGAAGACCCGACCCTGCGCCCCGACCCCGAGCCGCTGGCCGCCGCGCTGCGCGAGCCGCTGCTGAAAGTGTTCGCGCCCGCGCTGCTCGGGCGGCTGGTGGTCGTGCCTTATTACCCGCTGCAGGCCGACGCACTGCACCGGATCATTCGCCTGCAGCTGGACCGCATCGCGGCGCGCCTGCAGGCCAACCACGGCATTGCATTGGCTTACAACGACAGCGCCGTCGCGCTTGTCGCACGCCGCTGCACGGCCATAGAGTCGGGTGGCCGGATGATCGACGCGATCCTCACGCACACCATCCTGCCCCGGCTGAGCGAGGAAGTCATCGGCGCCACCGTCAGTGCGCGCAAGCTCGCCGGCGTGCAGCTGGGCGCGGCGGGCGACGACTTCCAGTACGAGTTTTCAGAACGCCCCGCGTAGACCCAAGGGAGAGCCGCATGGACAGAGTCGTCAAAGCCCACACCCCGCTCGGAGAAGAACAGCTGCTGTTTCGCTCGATGCACGGCAGCGAAGGGCTGTCGCAGCTGTTCGAGTTCGAGGTCGACCTGCTGAGCCCGAACACCTCGGTCGACATGAAGGGCCTGCTCGGCAAGCCGCTCGCGCTCGAGATACAGACGCTGAGCGGCACTCCGCGCTACCTCAACGGCCAGATCACGCGCTTCACCATGATCGGGCGCGAGGGCGGCTCCTCGCGCTACACCGTGTACCGCGCCTCGGTGCGGCCGTGGCTGTGGTACCTCACGCGCACCAGCGACTGCAAGATCTTCCAGAACAAGTCGGTGGTCGAGATCCTCGAAGACGTGCTGGGCGAGTACGGCTTCGCCTTCGAGAAGAAGCTCAGCGCCTCGTACCGCCAGTGGGAGTACTGCGTGCAGTACCAGGAGACCGACTTCGCCTTCGTGAGCCGCCTCATGGAGCACGAGGGCATCTACTACTACTTCAAGCACGACAAGAACCAGCACACGCTGGTGCTGGCCGACGACATGAGCGCGCACGAGACGCTGCCCGGCTATCCGAAGATCGGCTACCTCGCGAGCGACCGCGCCACCGACCCCGGCCGCGAAGTGATCGACCAGTGGGAAGTCACCGAAGAGATCCGTCCCGGCACCTACGTGGTCGACGACTTCGACTTCAAGAAGCCCAGGGCCGACCTGCTCAACACGCGCAGCCAGCCGCGCGGCAACGACCACGGCCGCTACGAGATGTACGAGTGGATGGGCGGCTACAGCGATGCGGGACAGGGCGAGCACTACGCGCGCATCCGCCTTGAGGAGGCGCAGGCCCAGGCCGAGGTCGACACCGGCCACACCAACGTGCGCGGCATGGCGCCCGGCTACCGCTTCACCATGCAGAACGCACCGCGCAACGAGGACAACCGCGAGTACCTCGTCGTCTCGGTGATGTACAGCCTGCGCGAAGGCGGCTACGCCAGCGGCGGCATGCCGGGCGAGTACAGCTTTCACTTCGGCGTGCAGCCCACCTCGTTCCCGTTCCGCGCGCGCCGCATCACGCGCGTGCCGAGCACCCAGGGCCCGCAGACCGCCACCGTGGTCGGGCCGCCCGGCGAAGACATCTGGATCGACAAGTACGGCCGCGTGAAGGTGCAGTTCCGCTGGGACCGCTACGGCCAGCGCAACGAAGACAGCTCGTGCTGGGTGCGCGTGTCCAGCGCGTGGGCGGGCTCCAACTTCGGCGCGGTGAACCATCCGCGCGTGGGGCAGGAGGTGATCGTCGACTTCATCGCCGGTTGCCCCGACCGGCCGATCATCATCGGGCGTGTCTACAACGCCGACCAGATGCCGCCGCTGGAATTGCCGGCGAAGGCGACGGTCAGCGGGTTCATCAGCCGCACCATCAAGGGCGATGGCGAGCTGGCCAACCACTTCATCATCGACGACGACCCGGGGAGCGAGTCGATCAAGCTCCATGCGCAGAAGGATATGACGGTCGAGGTGGAGAACAACGAGATGCACACGGTGGAGGGGGAGCGCACCACCTTCATCGACGGGGCCGACACGTACACCGGCGACACCTCGCTGGAGGAGACGATCAACGGCCCGCACACCTTGACGGTCAACAAGGGCGGGCCGCAGAAGATCACCGTCAATAGCGGCGACCAGTTCATCAAGGTGGATGGCGGCAACCAGCAGGTCGATGTCATCGGGAATCAGACCATCCATGTCACCGGCAAGCGCAAGGACACGGTAGACAAGGGGGAAGAGCGAATCATCGGGACGTCGCTCAAGGAAGACATTGATGGCCCGCAGAACACCACGGTGCTCGGTCTGTATACCGAAGAAACCAAGGGGAAGAAGGTGACGGTCAAGGGCGACGAGGACTATCTCGTCAAGGGAGCGCAAAAGGTGCATGCGGACACGTCGTTGACAGCGACAACGGATGGCCCGATGCGCCTGGAAAGCACCAAGGCAGACATCACGATCAAGTCGCCGACCAAGATCATCCTGGATGCACCTCATGTGGAGGACAAGTCGGCCAAGAAGGTGACCTTCACGGACTGGGGCATTGCCTTCAAGGGCTTCAACATGGGGATCAACGGGGTCAACGTGAGCATCAATGGCGCTGCCGTGTTCGTGAATGGGGTGGTGGCCAGCGTTGCCGGCCTGAACCTGGGGTTCAACGCCTACTCGCTCACGGGCGCCATCAACAAATTCGACGTGTATTCCGCCAGCGGTGCGGTCGGCCTCTTCACCACCACCCAGACGGTGTACACGGCGGACAACAAGGCGATAAAAGTCGACTTGTCCCAAGTCAAGGTGAACCCCAGAGGCATCACCGTCTATCTCTGAGCCTGGGGCGCGTGTTGGATCTTTTCGCTGTGTGGTTCACCAAGTACTGGCATCTGATTGTCCCCATCGCTGTCGTCGCGCTGCTGGCATTCGTGCTGATCACGCTGGCCAAGCGCCATGTCTTTCGCGTGATGCATCAGCAGAGTGTGGTTAACCGCCACGTGATGGGGACGGATCGCGCCGAGCGAGTGCTTCGTACGGGCCAGCCGGCCGTAGCGATGGTGCTCGAGAGCCATGACACGGGCATGCGGGTCGAGCGCATCTATATCCTCGTGCGGCTCAAGCTCCAGGTACAGCCTGAGGGCGCATTGCCTGCCTACGAGACCGAACTGGTCGCCCCGATCAGCCCGGTGAAGCTCGCCGACTTCGCACCGGGGCGCTCCGTGAAGCTGCGCTTCGACCCGGTATCGCGCGAGGTCGCCATCGACCAGCCGATGCGCTGAAGCAGGTCCGCTGCCCCCATGAAGACCATCAAGCCTTTTCGCCTGAGCATCCTCACGCGGCCCTTCCGACGGCAGCGGCAAGACCTGCTGGGCGTCTCGGTCTTCGCGATGGCCAGCCTGGCGCCCGAGCCCTTGCTGATGCCCGACCAGGATCTCTGGAAGCTGGCGGCCGACGAGATCGGGCCCGGCAACGTGCTGGACCTGGGCGTGCCCAAGATCGAGCCGGAGTGGCTGGTCAGCGGCTATGCGTACACGGCGCATCAGGACGACAAGACACTGTGCGCGGCCCAGGCCGTCTTCCATGGCCAGGCCAAGTCAGTGCTGGTGAGTGGTGATCGCTACTGGCTTGACGGCCGCGCGACGCCTGCCCAGCCTTTCGAACGCCTGAGGCTGGATTGGGCACATGCCTATGGCGGCCCGGGCGAGCCCGACAACCCGGAAGGCATCGGCAGCTTCGATGAAACGATCAACGGCGTCCATACGCGCCGGCTTCCCCATGTCGAGTTGCCCGGCGCGCGTCAGGACACACCCGGGCGGCGCATCGTGCCTGCGGGTTTCGGCGCCATACCACCCGATCGGCCGCAGCGGCTCGCGCTGATGGGGCGCGCCTACGACCAGCAATGGCTGCAGCACGACTACCCGGGTTTCGCCGAGGACATGGACTGGCGCTACTTCAATGCCGCACCTGCCGACCAACGCCTGCCCGGCCATCGCGAACTGCCGCCGGGCGCCGCCTACGAACTGTGGAACATGCACCCTCGGCAGCCGGTGATGCGCGGCCAGCTGCCCGATTGGCAGGCGCGCTGCTTCGCCAGCTTTCAGAAAGACGGTGGCGCGCTGTCGGAAATTTCGCTGCGCCTGAGCACGGCCTGGTTTTTCCCGCACGCCGAGCGCGTCATCCTGGTCTGGCACGGTGCATCGCCCATCGCGGAAGGTGACGCGGCCGACGTCAAGCACATCATGCCCGCGCTCGAGTTGCGCGATCAGCCGCGGCCGCTCGCCCACTACCAGCAGGTGCTGCAGCAGCGCATCGATCCAGCCAAGGCGGTGCTGGTCCTGCGCGACAGCGACCTGGTCCCCAAGGCGATCATGGGGCCATGGGCAGGCGACCAGATGCCCGATATCGCCTCGCTTCCGCTGGTGCGCAACCTGCACGCAGGCCGGCGGCGCGAGCACGAACGCCTGCGCGCCCGACTGCTGGCGCAGGGCCTGGATCCCGAGCAGCATCTGCCGCCCCTGTCCGAACCGGATTTGCAGCCACCTGCCTCCATGGACGATCTGCCCGACTTCGCCGAGAAGGCCGATCAAGCCCTCGAGCAGATGCGCCAGGCGGCCCTTGCCCGCGGCGCCGAGGACCGCGCCAAGGCCGTCGCACAGGGGATGCCCGCTGCCATCCAACCCGATATCGATATCCCGCCGCTGTCGCAGATGGATCCGCGCAAGCTGTCGGGGGAGATCCAGGCGAGCATCGACAAGGCCATGACCGAGGTCACGGCGCGGACCGGCAAGCCCGTGCAGCGCCGATTCGACCCGGACCGCCTGCTGCGTGACCTCGCGCGCCTCGAGGAAGACGCGGCGCGCGAGCGCCGAACACCCCTCACACCCGACGAGGCCGCCGAAAGCGCACGGCTGCGCGAGCAGGCCGGGCGCAGCGCGCGCATGGGGCACCTCCACGGCGCACACCTGCTCGAGCCGGCGCCGCCGGCCAGCAGCCTGCGCTCCAGGCGGCTGCGTCGGCGTCTTGAGGCCGCAGCCAGCGGTGAGCGTCGTTTCGCAGGCATGAGCTTCGTCGGCGCCAACCTCTCGGGCCTGGATCTGCGCGGTGCCGACTTCACGGAAGCGAACCTCGAAGACGTCGACTTCAGCGACGCGCGGCTCGATGGCTGCAACTTCACGCGCGCGGTGCTTGCGCGGGCGCGGCTGGTCCGGGCTTCGCTCACCGATGCGCGGCTGGACGAGGCCAATCTGGGTGGCGCGCAATGCGAAGGCGCGAACTTCACGGGTGCAAGCTTCGTGCAGACGCGTTGCAACAAGACCATTTTTCGTTCCTGCGTGCTGGCGAAGGCCGCGTTCAACCAAGCCGATCTGTTCGAGAGCGAATGGGTGCGTTGCGATGCGCGCGGCTCGCACTGGGAGCAGATGGCGATGGTCAAGCTGGCACTGGAAGACATGGCTTTCGACAACGCCGCGTTCAAGCAGGTGAGCTGGATCGAGTGCAGCTTCAAGGGGATATCCTTCGTCCGCGCCGCGCTGAACGCCTGTGCTTTCGTCACCGTCGATGCGCAGGAGGGGGTCGACTTCACCGAGGCCAGCCTCGTCACCTGTTCCTTCGTCCATGGCTGCAGCCTGGTGCAGGCCGTGTTCTGCGCCGCTTCGCTCAAGCAGTGCGGCCTGCGCGGCGCCATACTGGTTGGCGCCGACCTCGCGAGGGCACGCCTTGACGGCTGCGACTTCTCCGAGTGCGACCTGCGGCGCGCGCGGCTGGAGGGATTGCATGCCGGCGAGAGCCTGTTCATTCGCGCGGACTTGCGCGAAGCCTCGTTGCGCGGCGCCAACCTCATCGACGCCAATCTTTCCAAGGCCGACCTGCGCTTTGCCAGCCTGCAGGACGCCAATTTGTTTCGCGCCGACGTGTCGCAGGCCGCCATGGACGGCTCGACCACCTTCACCGGCGCCTACACCCAAGGCGCCAAGACCTTGCCCGCACGCAGGACTGAACCCGTTCGATGACAGTCGAAGAACTTCTGGACAAGATTCGGCATGGCGAACCGGTGGTCAGAGCGAGTCTCGCGGGTCAGGACCTCAGCGGCGTCGACTTGTCGGGGGCACAGATGGAGCACGTCGACCTGAGCGGGACGAATCTGCATGGCGCCTGCCTCGACGACAGTTCGCTGGCGCAATGCAACTTCGATCAAGCCGACCTGTCGGCGGCCAGCTTGAAAGACGTGCGCGTGTTTCGGTGCCGGTTGGAGGCCGCGCAACTCGGCCGCGCGTTCATGCTGGACACCAACTTCTTCGAATCTTCGCTGGCTCACGCGGATTTCGCGAAGGCGCAAATGGAGCGCGTGGCTTTTGTCAGATGCGAACTCGGGCATGCGGTGTTGAAGCCCGGCATTTGCGATCAGATCGTCGTCACCGAATCACGGGTCGACCAGCTCGATTGCCGTGGCGCGAAGCTGCTGCACCTGATGTTCTATCGCATGGATCTGCGCACGGTGGCGTTCGCCCAGACCCAATGCGATGGCTCGATCCTGATGGAGTGCAATCTCGAAGGCCAGCGCTTGGCGCACACCAGCTTCCTGCGCTGCCAGTTCACCGACAGCGCGATGGCAGGTGTCGATTTCAGCGGCGCCGTGCTGACCCAGAGCAACTTCAAGGGCGCCACGCTGACCAAGGCGAACTTCAGCGGTGCGGATGCCGCCCAGACGATGTTCCCGGAGGCCGATCTGCGTGAAGCGAATTGCAGCGATGCCATCTTCGATCAGTCGATCTGGGCCGACGCCCAACTCGAAGGCGCCGATTTCAGCCGCTCGCGCCTGCCGCTGAGCGTGTTCCATCGCGCGCAGGCCAGGGGGGCCAGCTTTCGCGACGCGGACCTGCAGGACGCTGATTTTTCCTACGCCGAACTTCATCACGCGGATCTGCGCAATGCACGTTTTCTGCGCACCCGCTTTCATCGGGCCGCGCGCGCAGAGGCGCGTTTCTCGGGAGGCGGCGGCATCATCGAAAACGATCCGGAGCTGTTCAAGGCTCAAGAGATGATCCGTGTGCCGCGCTGATGCCGCCAAGCCTGTCCGTTCCACTGTTGACTCATCGAAACAAGGAGATTTTCATGTCAGTCGTTTCACTGCGCAAAGCCTCGAAGCTGACGGCTCCGGTTCACTTCCAGGGGGTGGTCGCCGCATTGCTGCCGGATGGACGTGTCACCGTCGACGACGAGCAGGGTGCTGCCTGGGTTTGCCGGCGCGCGGCGAGCTGCCTGCTCAAACCGGCCTGCGGCGATACCGTGCTGGTGTCCGGTCCCGACAGCGCGCGGGCCTACCTGATCGCCGTGATCGAGCAGGCCGATGCGTCGTCAAGCTGCATCGAGGCGGCGGGCGACGTCACCTTCGCGGCTACCGGCAATGGCCGGGTGACCATCGCGAGTGCCTCGGAGCTCAGCCTTCGCGCAGACAAGCGCTTCGTGCTCAAGACCGAAGAGGGCGAGTGCGACATCGGTGAATTGCGGCTGGTGACGCGCTCCGTGCAGGCCGCGGCCGGCAGCGTCCGGCTGGTCGGCAAGGTATTCGAGACCGTGGCCGATCGCATCGTGCAGATGGCGCGTCAGACGCTGCGCCTGACGGATGAAGTCGACCAGGTGCGTGCGGGCCACATGGACTACAAGGCCAGCGAGACGGTGCGCATTCATGGCCACCACACGGTGGTCACCGGTCAGGAGCTGGTGAAGGTGGACGCGGCCCAGATCCACATGGGCTGAGAGAGGAACTACCAGATGTTTGCCAACTGTCAGCTCATGGGAATGGACATGGCCTTCCCCGACGTCTGCAAGTCGCCGGTGCCCATTCCATACCCGAACATGGCCATGGGGCCGATGGCTGTTCCGAATGCCTGGAACATCCTCTTCATGGCGATGCCGGCACACAACATGGCGACGACCACGCCCATCACCCTGGGGGATCAGCCCGGGGCATTGGGCGGCGTCGTGTCGCAGACGTTCATGCAGCAATCGCGTCATGTGACAGGCGCGTTCACCGTGCTTCTCAAGGGGACGCCGGCCACGCGGGTCACCAGCATCACGGTGCAGAACCGTTGCAACATCGTCGGCATGCGCATCGTGCCGAGCCAGTTCAAGGTGCTGATGCTGGCGCCCTGAGGGCGCGTCGATTCAGGCCGGCCCCGCCAGCGTCACCTGCTGCGGCGACCCCACCCACACCGCCAGCGCCGAGTAGTTGTCGCGCGACTTGTCGGCCTTGGCCTCGGCCGCGCGGCGCAGCAGCGCGAGCCATTCTTCCGCGCTGTCGGCCAGCTGCAGCGAGCGCTCCATCACCTGCTGCGAGATGAGCTGCCAGAGCCCATCGGTGCACAGCAGGAAGGCATCGCCATCGGCCAGCCGCTGCGGCGTCGACACCGAGGTCTCCGCCGTCGCGCGCGCACCGAGCGCGCGGTACAGCAGGTTGCTCTTCACCAGGCGCTCGCCGCCGTTGGCACCCTGGCCCGCGGCGGCTTCGCCCGAGCGTTCCGACAGGCTGTGGTCTTCGGTGCGCTGCATCAGCGCGCCGCGGCGGAACCAGTAGAGGCGGCTGTCGCCGACGTGGGCCCAGCAGGCTTCGCCGGTGGCGCGGTCGACGAACAGCGAGACGATGGTCGCGCTCATTCGGCTCTGGTCGGCCAGCTCGCGCTGCTTGGCGAGCACGGCGTCGTTGGCCTCCTTCACCGCGTGGCGGATGTCGTCGGCGGCGACGGACGGGTGGTCGACAAAAGTGTTGAGCGCCGTGTCGACCACGATGCGCGAGGCCAGCTCGCCGCCCGCGTGGCCGCCGACGCCGTCGCTCACGACGAAGCAGGCGTTGCGTTCGTCCAGGTGGTAGCCAATGGCGTCCTGGTTGCCGCTGCGCTCGCCCACGCACGAGAACTGCGAGGTCGAGATGGGCACGGCGAAGGCGTGGGTGGCTTCAAGCACGGCGCGCCTCCTTCAAGCGTTCCATCTCGCGGTCGTAGGCCTGCTGGAAGGCGCGGCCGAAGACGGCCTGGAAGTCGTCCTCGACGGCGGCGGTGGTGTGGGCGTGCAGCTGCTTCAGCTGGCGCCACAGCCGCGCTTCGCGACCGCCGGGCAGCAACTTCTCGCCGAGCCCGCCGTCGTGCGGCGTGGCCTTGTCGAGACCGCCCGGGTCGAAGCGGTGCAGCAGCGTGAGCAGCGCGGCGCGCATGCCGGCCACCATGCCGAGCTGGTGCGACTGCAGGTCGCCCAGCGCATCGTGCACGGCGGCCTCGGGCGTGAGAAAGCCGGGCATGCGCGCGCCGAACATCTGCATCAGCACGGCGCGGCCGTTGGGCAAGATCTTGAAGGGGTTGTTCTCTTCGTCCACGATCATGGTGATCTCGGCGCGCACCTCGCGCTTGAGCATCGCGCGCGACGACAGCAGCTCGATGGTGCCGTCGGTGAAGGCGCGCATCAGCCGGCCGAGGTGGCGCATGGCTTCGGCATCGAGCGGCTGCTGGCCTGCGATCTCGGGTACGCCGGCGCCTTCGAGGAACGCCTTGAACAGGTCGTCGTCGGAGGAGGGGGCGGGTGGTGAAGTCGGCACTGGCGCAGCGACTGCCGCGATTGGCAAGGCAGGCGGCGCTTCTTCAGGAACCGCCGGTGCGACGGGAATCTCCGGCGCTGCGACAACAACGGGCTCCTCTTCAACAGGCGCAGCCTCTTCCACAGGCTCCGGCACTGCGACCGATGGCGTGACTGCCACCGGCTGCGGCGGATTGAACTGCGACGTCATCTCGCGCGCATGGTTCGCGAGGCTGTGGCCCGACGACGCGGCAGGCGGTCGTGCGATCAGGTCCATGGCCGGGTGCACGTCGTCGAGCGGGTTGTCTTGCGTCAGCGCCGTGGGGCGCGGGTCGGACAGCGGCGAGGGCGCATCGCGGTCTTCGGCGAAGAAGGAGAGCGGGTCCATGCTGCGCTTGAGCGCGAGGTCCGACAGCCCCTGCGTCGCCTGCGGGTCCAGCCCGGCGAGCGGATCGACGGGGTTGCGCTGCGCCTGCGAGGGCAGGGCGAAGGGCTCGTGCGCCAGCGGGTCGGGCATGGGCGCCGCCGCATCGTCGGCACGGCGCGGCGCGTTCGCGAGGATGGCGTCCCAGTCGGCGGCCGACGGCATCTGCGCGGAGACCTGCGTGGTCGTGGAAGGCGCTGCAGCAGTGGAAGAGAACGGTGGTGGCGGTGGTGCAGGCAAGGGCGCAGGGGCCGGCGCATTCATCGGCGCCGGCGCGAAGGTCGGCATCACGACCGTCTTCTCGGGCGGTGCATCGCCCAGGGGCAGCGCGCCTTCGCCGAACAGGTCCGCGAAGACATCGGAGGCCGGTGCTGCAGTGGGCAGCAGCGCGCTGATCGACGGGGCCGATGCGAGGTTCGATGCCACAGGCGGAGCAGACACCAACTGCGACAGCGACGGCTCGGTGATCGGTGCGGCCGGTGGCTCCGTGAGCGGCTCGGTGATGGGCGCCTCGGCGATCGCAGGCGGTGGGGCCTGGCTTGCACTCGCGGCTTCGAGCACGTAGCTGCCGATGGTCACGCGGTCGCCCAACGCGACGCGCGATTCTTCTTCGTGGCGCAGCGTGCGTCCGTTCACGCTGATGGGCAGCACCGCGCTCATGTTGCGCACCACGGCGGCGCCGTCGTCGTCGAAGCGCACGGTGGCCTGCAGGCGCGAGATCTGCCGGTGTTCGTCGGGCAGCACGAGGTGGTTGTCGGGGCTGCGGCCGATGGTGCCGCCCGGGGCTGCGAGCAGCGCCGAAGGCCCCGAGGCCACGGGCATGCCGCCGTGTTCAATCACTGTCCAGCGCATGGCATCTCCATGTTCGTCGCGGTGGGCGCGAGCGTGCTCGGGCGCGGCCGTGGCCGTGGCCGGCCGCGTGTCATCCGCGCTTCATCTTCTTCGCGGCCTCGAACGCGGGGCCCCACACGGGGTGGGTGCGTTCCGCGACATTCAGGTCGAAGCTCGGGAACACATCGAGGAGCTTGCGGAATTGCGTGCGGCATTCCGCGATCTGGTTGTTCACGCAGTAGCTGAAGGCTTCGAGCTTGAGTGCGGCCAGCCGCGTCGCGGGCTCGGCCCCGTCGAACACCGACACGCCGCCGCTCTTCAAGGTGGAGATGGCCTTGGCGTAGTCGCCCGCATCGTAGGCCTGCTGCGCGCGTTCGAGCGTGGTGCGTGCCACTTGCTGGCTCAGGCGTTCGGGTTGCTGTGAGGCATCCGGGGTGCTCTGGCAGCCGCTCAACAGCGCAAGCATGAAGGCAAAAGACAGAACAGGCAGGCGAGACTTCAATCTTTTCTCCTACTTCGCGAGAGGCAATGCGTGAGAGAGGGCGTGCTGTTGCATCACGATGCAACAGCACGCAATGCACACCGTGCGCGTGCATGGTTTCGATAATATAGATCGCGAAGCTTTCAGGGAGATCTCATGCATCGACGGACCTTGATTCAAGGCGCATTGGCCACATCGCCGTTGCTCGCAGGCCTCGCTGGTTGCGCATCGACAGCGAAGTCGATGCCCACGCCGTATGCCATCACCGTGCGCATCGACGACGGCGTGAATCCCGATGGTCGCGGCCAGGCCGCACCGATTCTCGTGAAGGTCTTCGAACTGAAATCTTCCGGCAACTTTGAAACGGCAGACTACTTCGCGCTGCAGGACCGCGACCGCGAGACGCTCATGACCGAGCTCGTGAACGCGGACCAGGCCATCTTGCGCAGCGGCGAGGAACGCGTGTTCAAGCGCGAGGCCGGACTCGACTCGCGCGCCATCGGCGTCATCGCCGGCTATCGCAAGCTGGAAGCGGCGCGGTGGCGCATCGTGTTGCCGTTGAAGGAGCCGAAACAAACGAATCTTTACAAGGTGTGGCAGTTTTCGCCGAGCGAGCAGAGCGTGCGCATCGCGGTGCGCAAGAGCGGCCTCGAACTGCTACCAAGTCGTTAAGTTTCAACGCGCGCTAATACGAAAGTGCGGCGCATTCGCCTCTGAAAAGGCATGCAAAACGCAAGAGGCGCCGTGTAGCATCAGACGCGAAAGAAGATCGAGCGGGGAGCCGCTGTACAGCGCATTTCCCGCCTCCGTGTGAGCACTCCAGGAGGTTCTTTGGTGACAGTTCGCAACGCGGGCGCAGCCGGTCAGGGCGCCCAATCTCAGGCATTGGCGAATCGCGTGGTGTGGTCCGAAGGCATGTACCTGCGGCCCCAGCACTTCCAGCAGATGGAGCGCTATGTCGAGCAGTACGTCACTCGCCGCACTGCGGGCATGCAGGGTGCCTACTGGGGATGGCTGCACCTGGACATCGACCGCGATGCCTTTGCGCTCGGGCGCGTGTCGCTGCTCGGCGGCGCGGGCGTGCTGCCCGACGGCACGCCGTTCTCGTTCGGCCTCGAAGACGCACCCATGCCCTTCGACGTGCCCACCGACCTCACCGACGAACTCATCGTGCTCGCACTGCCGCTGCGCAGGCCCGGCAGCGAAGAGGTGATCTTCTCGGAAGACGAAGGCTCGGCCGCGCGCTTCGGCGTGGTCGAGCGCGAAGTGGCCGACGGCAACGCGGTGGCGCTCGGCCCCGCGGTGCTGCAGCTGGCGAAGCCGCGCCTGCGGCTGGCGCGCGCGTCGTCGCTCACGGCCGAGTGGCAGGCCATCGGCGCGGTGCGCGTGATCGAGCGGCGCACCGACCACAAGCTGGTGGTCGATGCCAACTACATCCCGCCGGTGCTCGATGCCTCGGCGCACCCGATGCTGCGCAGCATGACGGCCGAGCTGCACGGCCTGCTCACGCAGCGCTCCGAAGCGCTGGCCTCGCGGCTGTCGCAGCCGGGGCGCGGCGGCGTGAGCGAGGTCTCCGACTTCCTGCTGCTGGAGCTGGTCAACCGCTACCTCGCACTCACCTGGCATGCGCAGCAGGCGGTGCAGGTGCATCCCGAGACGCTGTTCGTCGACTGGCTCAAGCTGGCCTGCGACCTGGCCACGCACACCTCGCCCACGCGCCGTCCGGTGGTGTGGCCGGTGTACGACCACGACAACCTCAACGAGAGCATCCGCCCGTTGATGGAGGAGCTGCGGCGTTCGCTGTCGGCGGTGCTCGAGCAGAGCGCCATCGCCATCGAACTCGAAGAGCGCAGCCACGGCGTGCGCGTGGGCCGCATGCCCGACCCGGTGCTGGTGCGCAACGCGGCCTTCGTGCTCGCGGTGCATGCCGACCTGCCGGCCGATGCCGTGCAACAGCGCTTCCCGACGCAGGTCAAGATCGGCTCGGTCGAGCGCATCCGCGACCTCGTGCAGCTGCAGCTGCCCGGCGTGGTCGTGCGCTCGCTGCCGGTGGCGCCGCGCCAGATCCCGTACCACGCGGGCTACCACTACTTCGAACTCGACAAGGGCGGCGACATGTGGCGCCAGCTCGAGAAATCGGGCGGCGTCGCCATGCACCTGGCCGGCGACTTTCCGGGGCTCGCCATGGAGTTCTGGGCCATCCGTCCGTGAGGGACCCTATGAACGGTGCCAATGACATGGCCGTCGGCCCGGGTGGCTTCGTGCCGCCCAATCCGGGCGGCGGCGCGACCACGCACAGCGGACCGGGGTCGCAACCACAACAGCAACCCCAGCCCGATGCCTTCACCGCGTGGCACGACGCGCGGCGCCCGCATGCGGGCGACACGGCGCTGGCGGGCAACAACCCGCTGGTGGCGGCGGCCAACCCGCTGCTCGACCTGATCCCGCAGATCCGCGCCACCGGCCACCACCCGTCGCCCGCGCAACTGCGCGAACACCTGGTCGACGAAGTGCGGCGTTTTGAGACGCGCGCGCAGCAGGCCGGCATCGCGCCCGAAGTGATCATCGGCGCGCGCTACTGCCTGTGCACCGCGGTCGACGAGGCCGCGGCGCTCACGCCGTGGGGCGGCAGCATCTGGTCGTCGCAGAGCCTGCTCGTGATGTTCCACAACGAGACCTGGGGCGGCGAGAAGTTCTTCCAGCTGCTGTCGCGCCTGGTGCAAAACCCGCAGCAGCACCTGCACCTCATCGAGCTCATCTACTTCTGCCTGGCGATGGGCTTCGAGGGGCGCTTTCGCGTCATCGACAACGGCCGCTCTCAGCTGGAGACGCTCAAGCAGCGGCTGCTGCAGATCATCCGGCAGGCGCGCGGCGAAATCGCTGCGCCGCTGTCGCCGCACTGGCAGGACGCGAGCGCGCCCGTGCGCCGCACGCGCCACTGGCTGCCGGTGTGGGCCGTGGGCGCGGTGGCGGCGGTGCTGCTGGTGCTGGTGTTCGCGGTGCTCACCTTCAACCTCGCGGGCCATTCCGATGGCGCCTTCTCGGCCGTGAACGCGGTGCGCCTGCCGCAGACGCAGCGCGCGGTGGCGGTGCCCGCGGCGCAGCCGCGCCTGCAGCGCTTTCTCGAGCCCGAGATCCGCGACGGCCTGCTCACGGTGCGCGACGAGGCCGACCGCAGCGTGGTGGTGCTGCGCGGCGACGGCCTGTTCGCCTCGGGCTCAGATCGCGTGCTCGACCGCTACGCGCCGGTGCTCGCGCGCGTGGCCGACGCGCTCAACGCGGTGGAAGGCAACGTGCTGGTCAGCGGCTTCAGCGACGACCAGCCGATCCGCAGCGTGCGCTTCCCGTCCAACTGGCAGCTCTCGCAGGCGCGCGCCGATGCGGTGAAGGCCATGATCGCCACGCGCCTGAGCCGGCCCGAGCGGCTGCGCGCCGAAGGCCGCGGTGACGCCGATCCGCTGGTGCCCAACGACTCGGCGGCCAACCGCGCGCGCAACCGGCGCGTCGAGGTGACGCTGCTGGTGGCGCCGGTGGCGGGCGTGCCCGTGCCGGGGTCTGCGCCGCAACCCCGGCAGCAACAACCACAAGGAGGAACCCGCTGATGCTGCGCGCGCTCTTCCGCTTTCTCGTCAGCCGCGACCTCTGGGTCTTCTTCGGGCTGGTCGCGCTCGCGTTCCTGATCTGGGTCATCGGCCCGGTGATCGCCGTGGGCCGCTACCGGCCGCTCGAAGGCGAGTTCGTGCGCATCGTGGTCATCGCGCTGATGTTCGGCGTGTGGCTGGTGCGCGTGGCCTACCGCAAGTGGCGCGAGCGCCGCCTGAACGCGCAGCTGCTGCACCAGCTGCGCACGCCGTCGCCCAAGGCGAAGGAGGCCAAGCCCGAAGAGGCGCCCGAGATCAAGGAGCTGCACAGCGGCTTCGCCGACGCCACCGCGGTGCTGAAGAACATGCGCTTCGGCCCGGGCCCCGGCGGCAAGGCGGCGGGGCGCTTCGCGCTGTTCGACCGGCAGTACCTCTACCAGCTGCCCTGGTACATCTTCATCGGCGCGCCGGGCTCGGGCAAGACCACGGCGCTGGTCAACTCCGACCTCGACTTTCCGCTCGCCGACCAGCTCGGCAAGGCCGCGGTGCGCGGCATCGGCGGCACGCGCAACTGCGACTGGTGGTTCACCAACGAGGCCGTGCTCATCGACACGGCCGGGCGCTACACCACGCACGAGAGCCACCGCGAGACCGACGAGGGCGAGTGGAAGGGCTTCATCGAGCTGCTCAAGAAGTTCCGGCCGCGCCAGCCGATCAACGGCGCGATCCTCACCATCAGCATCGCCGACCTGCCGCTGGCCGACGACGCGCAGCGCGCGCGCCACGCCATGGCGCTGCGCAAGCGGCTGCTCGAGCTGCGCAACGACCTGGGCATCAACTTCCCGGTGTACGTGCTGGTCACCAAGACCGACCTGCTGGCCGGCTTCAACGAGTACTTCGGCTCTCTGGGCCGCGCCGAGCGCCAGCAGGTGTGGGGCTTCACCTTCCCCATCGAAGGCAACCCCGCCGACCCGGCCAAGGCCGACCTGCGCGAGCGCTTCCACCAGGAATACAAGCTGCTGCACCAGCG
Organism: Variovorax sp. GW458-11-26-14-LB1; assembly: GCF_059423965.1. Taxonomy (NCBI): domain Bacteria; kingdom Pseudomonadati; phylum Pseudomonadota; class Betaproteobacteria; order Burkholderiales; family Comamonadaceae; genus Variovorax; species Variovorax sp. GW458-11-26-14-LB1. Next base: position 73,639 of record NZ_JBWKYW010000013.1, on the reverse strand, counting down.
CCTGGACGAGCGTCTGCCCGAGCTGATGGCCACCGAGCCCGACCCGATGCGGCGCGCGCAGGCCTACCTGCTGCCGCAGCAGTTCGCGAGCTTCGAGGACATCCTGGGCACCTTCCTGGCCGACGTGTTCAACCCGTCGAAGTTCGAGGTGGCGCCGCTGCTGCGCGGCGTGTACTTCACCAGCGGCACGCAGGAGGGCACGGCCTTCGACCGCGTGATGGGCGCCATCAAGCGCTACCTGCAGGTGAACGCGCCGCCCGCACCGCCGCCGGGCCCGGGCAAGAGCTACTTCCTGAAAGAGCTGCTGCAGCAGGTGATCTTCCGCGACGCGGGCGTGGCCGGCACCAACCTGCGCTGGTACCGCCGGCGCCGTGCCATCGACCTGGCGGGCTACGCGCTGGTCGGCGTGCTCGCGGTGGTGCTGCTGGGCGCGTGGGCCAACAGCTGGCGCCACAACAAGGCCTACGTGGCCGAGGTCGACGGCAACGCCAAGGCCTTCAACAAGGCCGCCGCGCGCGGCGAGCTGCCGACGGTGGTCGATTCGAGCGGCGACATCGCGAGCTCGCTGCTCATCCTCGACCGCCTGCGCGACCTGCCGAAATCGGCCGAGTTCGACATCGGCGATCCGCCCGTGGGCTACCGCTTCGGGCTCTACCAGGGCGAGAAGCTGCAGGCCGCCACCGACGGCGTGTACCAGCGCGCGCTCGAAACCGTGCTGCTGCCGCAGGCCGCGCAGCGCGTGGAGCAGTCGCTGCGCGAAGCCGCGAAGCTTGACGCCGAATACAGCTACGAGGCGCTCAAGGCCTACCTCATGCTGTACGACCCCGAGCGCTACGACGCCGACTTCTTGCAGGCCTGGCTGCTGACCGACGTCGACCGCAAGATCGGCGCCTCGCTCACGCGCGAGCAGCGCACGAACCTCGAAGCGCACCTGAAGACGCTGTTCGCCGACCGCGTCGTGAGCTCGCCCTTCACCAAGGACGACAAGCTCATCGCACAGACGCGCGAGCGCCTGGCCGGCGTGCCGCTGGCGCAGCGCTCGTACGCGCGGCTGCGCCGCATCCTCTTGCAGACCAGCGCGCCCAATGCCTTCACCATCGCCGAGGCGGGCGGTGCGGAGTCGGCGCTGGTGGTGCGGCGCGCCAGCGGCAAGCCGCTGACCGACGGCATTCCCACGCTGTTCACCTACCGCGGCTACTGGGACATCTTCGACAAGCGCATGGCCGAGACCACGCTGGCGCTGGAGCAGGAAGACCGCTGGGTGCTGCAGATCCGCGCGCCGGGCATCGCCGACATCACCTCGCGCGAGCTGCTGCTGCGCGAAGTGCGGCGCCTGTACCTCAGCGACTACATCCGCACCTGGGACGAGTACCTGGCCGACATCCGGCTGGCCGAGAGCAAGTCGCTGCTGCAGAGCATCCAGATGACGCGCGTGCTGTCGACCGGCGAGTCGCCGATGTCGCGCCTCATTCGCGGCGCGGCGCGCGAGACCGACCTGCTGCGCAACCACGACGAGGCCACGCGCAGCCTGCTCGACCAGGCGCAGAACCGCGTGACCAGCACGCGCGAGCGCATCGAGCAGCTCATCGGCCAGCCCGACGGCAGCCAGCGCCGCAACACCGCGCCCGACCGGCCCGAGTCGCTGGTCGACAACCACTTCGCGCCGCTGCGGCGCATGGTGACCGCGCCCAAGGCCGGCGGCCAGACGCCGCTGGACCAGACGGCCGCGCTCATCAACGAGCTGTACACCTTCCTCACCGCCACCGACACCGCGCTGCGCAGCGGCAACATCCCGCCGCCCGGCGACGCCGTGACCAAGCTGCAGGCCGAAGCAGGGCGCCTGCCGGTGCCGTTCCAGGGCATGCTGAACGACCTGTCGGCCACCGCGTCGTCGAAGGCCGCGGCGGTGACGCGGCAGAACATCGGGCAGAACGCGGCCGCGACCATCGGGCAGTTCTGCAGCCAGGCGATCGCGGGGCGCTACCCGTTCGCGCGCGGCTCCAACCGCGACGTGGCGGCGGGCGACTTCGCGCAGCTGTTCGCGCCCGGCGGGATGATGGACGACTTCTTTCAAAAGAACCTCGCCTCGCAGGTCGACACCTCGGTCAACCCGTGGACCTTCAAGCGCGGTGTCGACGGCAGCGCGTCGGGGCGCTCGGCGTACCTCGATGCGTTCCAGAAGGCGCAGGCGATCCGCGACGTGTTCTTCACGGGCATGGCGGGCGGGCGCACGCCCTCGTTCACGCTCGACATCCGGCCCGAGGACATGGACGCCACGCTCACGCAGTTCACGCTGGACATCGACGGCCAGACGGTGCGCTACGCCCACGGCCCGCAGGCGCCCAGCAGCATCAAGTGGCCCGGCCCGCGCAACAGCAACCAGGTGCGGTTGCAGGTCACGGTGGCCAACGGCACGCCGGCCGGCGGCATCGTGACCGAGGGGCCGTGGGCGCTGCACCGGCTGTTCGACAAGGCCTCGATCTCGTCGGGGCGCACGCCCGAGTCGTTCAACGCGACCTTCGACCTGCAAGGCAAGAAGGTGGTGCTCGCGGTGACGGCCAACAGCGTCTACAACCCGCTGCGGCTGTCGCAGATGAACAGCTTCTCCTGCCCCGGGAAATCCTAGGATGACGCCTCCCCCGCACGCCTGGTCGCCGCTCGACGAGCAGATCGGCTGGTACGGCAAGCTGCCGTCGGCCGGCGACTTTCTCTACCGCCGCATGCCGCGCGAACTGCAGGCCTGGTGGGACCGCTGGATGCAGAACGGCCTCGGCAGCTTCAAGCGCTGGCCCGACGCCATGACGCGCCACTACGCGGTGGCCCCGGTCTGGAACTTCGCCATCCCCGCGACGCACGGCGTGAACGCAGTCCAGTTGGGCTGCATCGCGCCCAGCTGCGACCGCGTGGGCCGCTACTACCCGGCCTGCGTGGCGCTGCAGGTGGACGCGGCGCGCTACCACCCCGCGCTGCTCGAAGGCTCGGCCGCGTGGTACTGGCAGTGCGGCAGCGCGCTGCTGCAGGCCATCCGCCACGGCGTGGCGCCCGACCTCTTCGACGGCCAGGTGCTGGCCGCGGGCCGCACGGGCTTTCGCACCGCCAGCGGCGGCTCGGACGACATCCTCTCGATCCTCGGCGCGGCCGCCGGCCCGGCCAACGGGGCGCGCGGCGCGAGCGCGCAGCAGCGCCTGGGCTGGCCCGAGCTGCCGCTGTGCTTCGACCCCTTCGGCGGCACCAGCTACTGGTGGACCAACCAGGCCGACGGCTCGCCGCTGCGCACCGCGGCGCACGGCGGCGGGCTCAACACGCCGCTGTTTTCCCAGTTGTTTTCGCAAGGCCACGTGCCGTGGGCATGACGCGCCCGACCCACCCGCAGGAAGAAGAGACACCCCATGACGACGCCCGCCAGCCCTAGCGCGACGCCCGACCCGCAGGAGGAGCGCCCCCATCCCCTCGGCACGGGCCACCGGCTCGACGAGTTCGAGCTGCTCGAAGTCATCGGCGAGGGCGGCTTCGGCATCGTCTACCGCGCCTACGACCACTCGCTGCAGCGCGAGGTGGCGGTCAAGGAATACATGCCCTCGATGCTCGCGCGCCGCGTGGGCGACAACAGCGTGCACGTGCGCTCCGAGCGCCTCACCGCCACCTTCGCGGCGGGGCTGCGCAGCTTCATCAACGAGGCGCGCACGCTGGCGCAGTTCAGCCATCCGGCGCTGGTGCGGGTGCATCGCTTCTGGGAGGCCAACTCCACCGCCTACATGGCGATCCAGCTCTACAAGGGCCGCACGCTGCGCCAGCTGGCCGAGAGCGAGCCGGGCACGCTGACCGAGCCCTGGCTGTTGGGCATGCTGGGGCCGCTGCTGGGCGCGCTCGACACGCTGCACCACAGCCAGTGCTTCCACCGCGACATCGCGCCCGACAACATCTTCATCCAGCAGCAGGACGACCGCCCGGTGCTGCTGGACTTCGGCGCCGCGCGCAAGTCGATCGCCGATCTGGTCGACGAGGTCGCGGTGATGGTGAAGTCGGGCTACTCGCCGATCGAGCAGTACGCCGACGACAACACGCTGCTGCAGGGCGCGTGGACCGACCTTTATGCGCTGGGCGCCGTGCTGTACCGCGCGGTGACCGGCCATCCGCCGCCCTCGGCCGTGGTACGCAGCGTGCAGGACGCCTACGTGCCGCTGTCGTCGATGGACCGCGACGACCTGAGCCCGGCCTTCTGCGCCGCGGTCGACCACACGCTGGCCGTGCACAGCAAGGACCGCACGCAGACGGTGGCGGCCTTTGCGGCGGAGCTGGGGCTGGTGAAGCTGGGCGATCTGTACGTGGTGGACCGGGCGGCGCCGGCGGCGGCGGTGGTTGCTGCTGCCGTGCCCGTCGCGGCGCCCGTGCCGCAGGAGCCGCCTGCGCCGGAGCCGGTGGAGGAAGCGCCACCGCCCGCGCCCGAGGTGCAGCCCGTGCCCGTGGAAGCGGCGACCGCGCGCGTGCAGGCACCACCGCCGCCTGCGCCGCCGCCTGTCGCACGCCCGAAGAAGCCATCGAAGCGCCCGCCGTGGTTCCTCGTCGGCGCGCTGGTGCTGGCGCTGTTCGCGGTCGGCGGCTGGATCGGCTGGCGGCTGACGGCCAAGGCGCCGTCCGATCCGATGATCGCGGCCGCGCCGCCGCCGGGCACGCCGATGTCCGATCCGGGCGCGCCCCCGGCCGCGATGCCGCCGGCCGGCGCGACCTCAGAGGCCCCGCCGGCGTCCGCGCCCGCTGCATCGGCCAGCGCCCCGCTGAGCCCGCTCGACAACGTGCCCATCGCCGCCGCGCCCACGCCACCTGCGGCGCCCCCGGCCGAGCCCGAGGCGCCGCCCGCGCAGCCTGCACAACCGGCCCAAGCCGAAGCGCCGCCGCCCCCCGACCCCGCCGTGGTCGCCGAGGTGGAAGACTGGAACCTGGCCCAGGCCGAGAACACCCGCGAAGGCTACGAGGCCTACCTGCGGCGCCACCGCCGCGGCCTGCATGCACGCGAGGCGCGCAACGCCATCGCCCAGCTCAACCGGCAGTCACCGCCGCCGCCCGCCGCGGGCAGCACCAACCCCGTGCCGACCGTGATCGCGGGCGCATCGCCGGCCCCGCCACCGCCGCCGGCCGCGGCACCCGGCATGGGCCGCGTGCAGTTCAACATCCGGCCCTGGGGCCAGGTCTTCGTCGACGGCGCCGACCGCGGCGTGAGCCCGCCGCTCAAGTCGCTGCCGCTGCGCCCGGGCATCTACACGATCGAGGTGCGCAACGGCGACCTCACGGCCTACCGCCAGCGCGTGACGGTGCAGGACAGCAAGTCCGCACCGGTGGTGAGCCACGAGTTCAAGTAAGAGGGCAGCGGGTCAGGGCGTGCCGGTGCGCAATGCGCGGCGGTACTGCACCGCCTCCGCCACATGCGCCGCCTGCACGGCGTCCTGCCCCGCGAGGTCGGCGATGGTGCGCGCCACCTTCAGCGCGCGGTGCGTGCTGCGCGCCGACCAGCCCAGCCGCGCGGCCGCCTGCTGCAGCAGCTGGCGCGCGGCGTTGTCGAGCATGGCGTGCGTGTCGATCGCTCGCCCCTGCAGCGCCTGGTTCGCATGGCCCTGGCGTTGCAGCGCGCGATCGCGCGCGCCCACCACGCGCGCGCGGATGCTGTCGGTCGATTCACCCGCCGGCGCATCGAGCAGCTGCGGCGCCGACACGGCCGCCACCTCGATGTGCAGGTCGATGCGGTCCAGCAGCGGGCCGCTGAGCTTGCCCTGGTAGCGCGCGACGCGCTCGGGCGTGCAGCGGCAGGGCTTGAGCGTGGAGCCGAGGTAGCCGCAGGGGCAGGGGTTCATCGCGGCGATGAGCTGGAAGCGGGCCGGGAACTCCGCGCGCCGGGCGGCGCGGGTGATCGTGATGGTGCCGGTCTCCAGCGGCTCGCGCAGCGCTTCGAGCGCGGCGCGCGTGAACTCGGGGAACTCGTCCAAAAACAGAACGCCGTGGTGCGCGCGCGAGATCTCGCCCGGCCGCGGCGGCGAGCCGCTGTAAGCAACGTCGAAAAATGCGAATGGGGACGAATCTGCTGCCAGTAAATGCGAACGGACCCGCTCAAGGCGACTGCACTCAAAGTCAATTGAGAGAGGATGTGCCCCGCATTTCGATTCGGCCCAGCAACTTAGTTTTCGGATCCCATGACAGCGCATGCCTTCACTGTGTCGCTGTCTCCTCAAGGAGGAGTCTTTGGGGGTGACAAGTTCCTCGACGGCTCAACCGATACGGGTAAAGGCGCCCGAGGGCGTGGCGCCAGTGGCATCGGGCGAGGCTCGATGCAGCGAGTGGGGTTTTGCAACTTCGCAGCCCGCCATATCCGGTGATTCCCTAGGCTCATTCGCCAAATAACTCCGATAATATTACTTATTAATGGCAGCCCTGCGCTGCCGTTTCCCGGAATGTTTTGGAGCAAGAGCGAGTGAAGAAAAGACGATCGCAGCACTGGTTCGGTGGCACGGGCAAGGACGCCTTCATCCATCGAAGCTGGATGAAGAACAACGGCCTGCCGGACGATGCCTTCGACGGGCGGCCGGTGATCGGCATCTGCAACACCTTCTCCGAGTTCACGCCCTGCAACGCGCATTTCCGCGGCCTGGTCGAGCACATCAAGGCCGGCGTCCTCGAAGCGGGCGGCTTGCCGCTGGAGTTTCCGGTGTTCTCGTGCGGCGAATCCAACCTGCGCCCGACCGCGATGCTGTTTCGCAACCTGGCGTCGATGGATGTGGAAGAAGCGATTCGCGGCAACCCGATGGACGGCGTGGTGCTGATGGCCGGCTGCGACAAGACCACGCCTTCGCTCGTCATGGGCGCGGCCTCGTGCGACCTGCCCTCCATCGTCATCTCCGGCGGGCCGATGCTCAACGGCCGCTTTCAGGGCCGCACCATCGGCTCGGGCACCGACGTGTGGAAGTTTTCCGAAGACGTGCGCGCCGGTGTCATGAGCGCGCAGGATTTCGCCGATGCCGAAAGCGCGATGTCGCGCTCGCCGGGAAGCTGCATGACCATGGGCACGGCCTCCACGATGGCATCGATGGTCGAAGCCCTGGGCATCGCGCTGCCCGGCAATGCCGCTTACCCGGCGGTCGATGCGCACCGCAACCGCCTCGCCCGCATGACCGGCCGGCGCATCGTCGAGATGGTCGACGAAGACCTGCGGCTCTCGGCCATCCTCAGGAAAGAGGCGTTCATCAACGCCATCCGCGTCAACGGCGCCATCGGCGGATCGACCAACGCGGTGGTGCACCTGCTGGCCATCGCGGGGCGCATCGGCACGCCGCTGACGCTGGACGACTGGGACCGTTTCGGCCGCGACGTGCCGACCATCGTGGACCTGATGCCGTCGGGCCGTTTCCTGATGGAAGACTTCTGCTACGCCGGTGGCATTCCCGCGGTCATGAAAGAAATGGCCGACCTGCTCGACCTCGACGCGCTGACGGTTACCGGCAAGCCGGTTCGCGAGAACATCGCCGACGCGCGCAACCACGACACCGAAGTGATCCGCCCACGCGACAAGGCGCTGACGCCGCAAGGCGGCATGGCCGTGCTGCGCGGCAACCTGGCGCCCGACGGCGCCATCCTGAAACCCTCGGCCGCCTCGCCGGGGCTCATGAAGCACCGCGGCCGCGCGGTGGTGTTCGAGGACATCGACCACTACAAGGCCGTCATCGACGACCCCGCGCTGGACATCGACGCGCACTGCATCATGGTGCTGAAGAACTGCGGTCCCAAGGGCTACCCCGGCATGGCCGAGGTCGGCAACATGGCGCTCCCGCAAAAGCTGCTGCAGCAGGGTGTGCGCGACATGATCCGCATCTCCGATGCCCGCATGTCGGGCACCGCGTATGGAACCGTGGTGCTGCACGTCGCACCCGAAGCCGCGGTGGGCGGCCCGCTGGCGCTGGTGCGCAACGGCGACATGATCGAGCTCGACGTCGAGGCCAGGCGCCTGCACCTTGACGTGAGCGATGCCGAGCTGGCCGAGCGCCGCGCCGCCTGGGTGGCACCGGTGCCGGCCATGAAGGGCGGCTACCAGAGCCTGTATGTCGAGCGTGTCATTCAGGCCGACCGCGGCGCGGACCTCGACTTCCTGATCGGTTGCCGGGGCCACGCCATTCCTCGCGAAAGCCACTGAGGTCGCGCATGCCCGCCTTCACACCCGACACGTTCCACGGCATCCACGCGATCGTCTATGCGCTGTTCGACGCCGAAGAAAAACTCGACCGCGCCGCCATGCGGCAACAGGTGCGGACCTGCCTGGCCAGCGGCGTGCACGGCATGGCCGCGCTCGGACTCGCGACCGAGGTGGCCAAGCTGACCGAGGCCGAGCGCCGCACGGTGATGGACTGGGTCGCCGAAGACACGGCCGGCCGGGTGCCGCTGGCCTTCACCATCTTCGGTTCGTCGGTGGCCGAGCAGGTCGCGCAGGTGCGGCATGCCGAGCGCGCGCGCGCCGACTGGGTGATCCTGCAGCCGCCCGCCGCCGGCGCTTTCGGCGCGGCCGAGTACATCCGCTTTTTCGGCCGCGTCGCGGCGGCGACCACGTTGCCTGTGGCGGTCCAGAATGCGCCCGCCTTCTTCGGCCGCGGCCTCACGGCGGACGAGATCCGCGAGCTGGTTTCGCAGCATCCGAACATCCAGCTCATCAAGGGCGAAGGGCCGGTGGTCGAGATCGCCGGTCTCATCGAACGGACCGGGGGCCGGGTGCCGGTCTTCAACGGCCGTGGCGGACTGGAGCTGGTCGACAACCTGCGCGCGGGATGCCGCGGCATGATCCTGGCGCCCGATTGCATCGACCATGCGGTCCATGCCTACGAGGCGTTTCGCCGTGGCGACGAGGCCGCCGCCGAGCGCGCGTACCAGGCCATGCTGCCGGCGGCCGTGTTCGGCATGCAGGGCATCGAGAATCTCCTGTGCTACGGCAAGCGCCTGTTCGGCGCACGCGCGGGCATCGACATCCACGACCGGGCGCCTGCCTTGCGCCCCGTCGCGGCCGGCGAAGCCATGGTCGCGCGTTTCGCCAAGGCATTGGGCCCGCTCGGTGGCCCCCAGGAAAGATCACCATGAATCTATCGAACGACGCTGGCGCCCGGGACCTGGAGCGCGGCCTGCCGGCGCAGATTGCCGGACGGATCGGCCGCCGCATCCTGCAGGGCGAACTGAAGCCCGGCGACACGCTGCCCAAGGAGCTCGACCTGCTGTCCGAACTGCAAGTCAGCCGCACCACGCTGCGCGAAGCCTTCGCGCTGCTCTCGAGCAATGGCTTCGTGGAAGCGAAGCAGCGCATCGGGACGCGCGTGCGCACGCCGGACCACTGGAACACGCTCGACCCCATGGTGATCGCCTGGCACGGCGAAACCGAAGAGCCCGGCACGCTGATGCAGGAACTGTTCGAGATACGCCTGTCCATCGAGCCGATGGCGGCCAAGCTCGCGGCGCAGCGCGCCACGCCCGAAGACATCCAGCGCATCCGCACCGCGCTGCATGCAATGGGCGAAGGCCACGACAACCCCCAACGCGCCATGGAAGCGGACGTCGACTTTCACCTGCAGGTGATCGCGGCGGCGCACAACCGCTTCCTGATGCCGGTGGCCTCGGTGATCAGGGCCGCGCTGATGGTGAGCGTTCCGAAGACATTTGAAAAGTTCGGCGGCATGGACCACTCCATGGCCATGCACGCCGACATCGCACGGGCGATCGAGCAACGCAAGCCCGAGGCCGCGGCGCGCGCAGCCACGAAGCTGCTCGAAGACACCTACCAGAGAAATTTCGTGTAGCGCTTCTCGCCGATCCGGCAACGGCCGGGTTCGCGGGGCACAGGCCTTCAGGCCTGGGCGGAGCCGTGCGCGCTGGAACAAGAGACACGCAAGAAACAAGCAAGAGACACGCAAAAAAAGGAGAGACAGATGATCGTGGAAAAACAATTGATCCGAAAAATCTCGTGGCGGCTGATTCCGTTCCTGGGACTGCTCTACCTCATTGCCTACATCGACCGCCAGAACGTCAGCTTCGCCAAGCTGCAGATGGTCGATGCGCTCGGCATGAGCGAGTCCGCCTACGGCCTGGGGGCGTCGCTGTTCTTCATCGGCTACTTTCTCTTCGAGGTGCCCAGCAACCTGATCCTTGCGAAGGTCGGCGCGAGCAAGTGGTTCGCGCGCATCCTCGTCTCGTGGGGCATCGTGACCGTGGCGCTCGCGTTCACGCAGAACGCGACGATGTTCTACATCCTCCGCTTCCTGCTGGGCGCCTGCGAGGCCGGCTTCTTCCCGGGCGTGCTCTACCTGCTGACGCTCTGGTATCCATCGGCCCACCGCGGAACGATGGTCGGCCTGTTCATGATCTTCAGCGCGCTGGCCAATGCCATCGGCGGCCCGCTCGGCGGGATGCTGCTCGACCTCGACGGGCTGCACGGCCTGGCGGGCTGGGAATGGGTGTTCATCGTGACCGGCATTCCCGCGGTCGTGATGGGTGTCGTCACGTTCTTCTACCTGCCCGACAACCCGCAGCGTGCGTCGTTCCTCGCGGCCGACGAGAAGGCGTGGCTGGGCGCCAAGCTCGCCAGCGAGCAGGTGGGCATGGACGAATCGGCAAGCCATGCGCTGCGGGCCCTCGTCGCCCCGCGCGTGCTGCTCATGGCGCTGTGCTTCATCGCGTTTCCCTTGTCCGCCTACGGCCTGAGCTACTGGCTGCCGACCGTGGTGAAGAGCTTCGGCGTCGGCAACACGGCGAACGGATTCCTCAACATCATTCCCTGGGTGCTGGTGGCGATCGGCCTGTACACCGTTCCGCGGGCTGCTGCAAAGGCGAAGTCGAAGACGCCCTACATCGTCGGCCCCGCGCTCTTCGGCGTGGCCTGCCTGCTGCTGTCGGCATTGCTGCGGAACCACGCGCTGCAGTTCATGTTCCTGTGCCTGGCGGCGGCCGGCATCTTCGCGGGCCAGCCTGTGTTCTGGAGCCTGCCCTCGCGCTTTCTCAAGGGCGCCGGCGCGGCGGCCGGGCTTGCGGCCATCAATGCCGTCGGCAACCTCGGCGGCTTCATCGCGCAGAACGCAGTGCCCTGGGTCAAGGACGCCACCGGCAGCACGATCGCGCCGATGTTCTTCCTGGCCGCCTGCCTCTTCCTGGGCGCCATGCTGGTGCTGGTCATGACAGGCATGACCGCGCGCAGCGAGGCCCTGGCGGCACGGGCAAGGCCTTCGACTTGAAGAAGGGAGGTCGGCCCCACACAACGCGAACAACGCACGAACGGCAATTCCCGATGGATGCCGAAGAGAAACAACAAATTCAAATGACGGAGACAGACATGAGCATCGAACGCGAGACACAAGAGACCACCGCAACCGGCAAGCCGCAGGGCCACAACCGCCGGCGCATCGTCCAGGGCTTGGGCCTGGCCGCATTGCCGCTGCCGTGGTTGGCCTTCGCTAACAACGACTACCCGAGCAAGCCCATCGAGATCATCGTTCCTGCATCGGCGGGTGGCGGCACCGACGCTTTGGCGCGCGTCTTCGCCGAAGTGGCGAAGAAGCACCTGCCCCAGCCCTTCATCGTGAACAACAAGCCCGGGGCCAGCGGCGTCATCGGCATGAGCGACGTGCTCAACGGCCGCTCGGACGGCTACAAGGTCTGCATGGTGATCGCCGAAGTCACCACCTTGCCGAACCTGGGGCTTGCAAAGTTCGACTACACGAACTTCCAGCCCGTGGCCCGGCTCAACGCCGACCCCGCGGCCATCACCGTGCGTGCTGATGCACCGTGGAACACGCTCGAGGAATTTCTTGAAGCAGCGAAGGCCAAGGCCGGCGAGATGAAGATCGGCAACGCCGGCAGCGGTTCGGTCTACCACCTCTCGGCCATCGGGCTCGAAGAGAAGACGGGCATCAAGTTCAACCATGTCCCGTACTCGGGCGCGGCACCCGCCGTCGTGGCATTGCTGGGCGGGCACATCGACGCGCTGGACGTGAGCCCGGCCGAAGTCGGCCCGCACGTGCTGGGCGGCAAGCTCAAGATGCTCGGCATCATGGCCGACCAGCGCATCCCGGCCTTCGGCAACGTGCCGACGTTCAAGGAACGCAAGATCGACCTGGCATTGGGGACCTGGCGCGGCCTGGCGGTGCACAAAGCAACGCCGCCCGCCGTGGTGGAAGTGTTGCGCCAGGTGGCGCGCAAAACGGCCGACGACCCTGCGCTGCGCCAGGGCCTGGACAAGCTCAACCTCGGCTTCGCCTACATGGATGCACCGGAGTTCGCGCAGGCGATGCAGCGCGACCACGAGTACTTCGGCAAGCTCATCCGGACCACGGGCATCAAGATCTAGGGAGGATTAACGCCGGCGCATGCGCAATGCCATCAGCATGCACCGGATCGCGAACTCGCACGCATCTCTGATGGAGCGGAGTTGCCCATTTGCCGCTGCGATTGGTCGCGTGCTCGCAACGCGAGAGTCTGGACCTGCATACTTTCATTTGAGGAATCCCGAGATTCCCGAGAACTTCTCAAATCTTTTCACCTTGTTCGCGAGCGTTCAATTATCTTGGCGACCCTGTCTGTCGAGGCAGAGTGCCAGCGCATCAGGCGCTGTCGTTAGCGAAAGGCCAGTGGCTGATGGCGAACCGGGTTCTGAGGAGTTCCCGGTTTCAGAACTAGAAAAACGATTTCTAGAGGGACATCCATCCGTTGAAACGAGCGGCGTCGCCGCCTTGAGCGCGGTCGTGCCTGGCGCGCGACCTCTTGGCCGGACGGGGCAGAGCGGCGGATAGCTGCGCTTTTCCGCTTCGTCTTCAAGCAGGTCTCTTTTGCAGCGCTTCATATTTTCCAACTCTCAATATCTTCGAACGATGAGACTTCATTTGTGGCGTTGGAGCGCGATTGCGCTCTGTGGATTTCTTATGGCCGGTTGCGGCGGCAGTGATGGGGGCGGACAGGGCATCCTGCCAAACGTCGCGCAGGGACCGTCCCCTCGAACGGACGCGCCGCCGGATGTCTCTCGCCCACCAGATCCCATCCCGCTTCCGCCCGAAGGGCCCGACTCGCCCGTGGTGGTGCCTTCGTTCTGCGCACCCGAAATCGACAAGGCTGTGCAGACGGGCAATGCCGGGGAGTTGAGAGATGCCGCACCGCTGGCACAGTGCGCGCGCAAGACCGCCGAGCAGATTGCCGACGCGCAACGTGAGCGAAGCGAAAGCCTCTATAGGAATGCGAGCAGCGAGTACCAGGTCGGCCGAAGTAGCCAATCGATCATGCCGGTGTCGGCCGAAACGGCTCAGCCGCTCGTGGTCGGAGACAAGGGGCAGTTGCTCGCCAGCCTCAGCACGGTGGGCGGCGGTCGCAGTGCGGGCTATGGCACCGATGTGTTGGCCCAGTTCGAAAGCAACGGCAACCTGGCGCACGCGCCAGTCTTCAAGCGCCTGCTGAGCTGGCTGGTGCGGGGGGACGCGGATGCAGTGCTGCCCGATACGCTTCTGGTCGGGCTGGCTGGCGTCGACAACCGGCGAGCAGCCGCAGGTCTGGCCAAAGCGGGTGTGCGGGCGAGCAGCGCGGCCTGCGACTTCATCGCGACGCCGGAGTGTATTCAGGCAGTGCAGTTGCTGATTGTCGGGTCCGGTGTTTCGCCGAACTCCGATCTCGGAGTGCGCATCCGGGCCATGCTCGAAGCCGGCAAGCCCGTGCTTTACCTTCATACCAACGGATGGGCCGTGAGCGAGTCGGGACAACAGATGCTGGCCGGCATGGGACTCAGGTCGGGCGGCTATTCCGGCAACTACTTCGCGCAGGACTCGGTGGCCGCCGGCCGCAGCGCTTCGGCGAATCAGCAGTTGCTGGGGCAGTTCGATGCGGTGCTCCCGCTCCTGGGCAAGATGGCAGCAAACTCGTGGCGCACCGATTACGACTGGAGCAAGTGTTCTGGCGACGACTGCGATGGTGTTCCTGGTCTGGTCGTCGAGTTGCTGGACCCGGCGAGCAGTCTGCGCTCGCAGATTGACACGTTTACAGGCAATGGTCGCGGCTTGTTCGCAACGCCGGACACGCTGGTGCTGCGCCTTGTCGCGATGTGGGCTGATGTCGTGCGACAGCAGATCCGCTATCCGCTCGACAAGGCTCGTCAGCCGCAGGCGTTTCAGCAGGCCGCTGTGGCCGACAGCTTGGTCGCGTATGTGCGTTCCACAGGGACGGCGCAACCGGACCTGGGCAGCTTCATGGGCAGTCGGTCGGCGCGGCTTGCGGTTTCATCGAGCGACGAGATCGTCGAGTTGACGCTGGCGGCGGAAAGCGGATTTACCGCGATCGGTCGTTTCACCATGCCTGGAAAGGCGCTCACCGTCGAATTGCTGGAGGCCGGTGGGGCAAGCGTTGCGTTGCGCCTGAACACCCAGCGCAGCGGTTCGACGCGCATGTGGACCTCGTACGATCGCCCGCGATTCCTGGCGAGCCCAGCGATGGCACTCACCGTCAACCGGCCGCTACAGGTGACCAGCCCTTACGGCGGCACGCTGCAGCTCTCGTACAGCGGCGCGCAGGCTGGCGCGATGGTGCGCTTGAGACTGCGGGGGGTGGCGCAGCACCCCTTCCTGGACCTGACGCACGGCGGGGACTCCCGGGCTTTCGTCGCGGCGCTGAACGCAGGGGAATTCGACTGGGCGGAAATCAAGCTCGCCGGCGTCGAGATCCACACGCGGGTCGACAAGATGAAGGCCGCGCTGCAGGCCGGTGGCTACAGCAGCGATCTGGTCCGCTACATCTCGGAGTTGCGCGACCTGTTCTTCGAGGACGCCTATGGATTTGCCGGCTTCCGCCTCGCGGGCAAGAACCTGCCTGCTGCGGTGCAGGCCTTGTGCACCGGCCTCCAGTGGGACTGCACCAGCGAAACCTGGCACAAGGGACCGGGCGTGCAGCACATCAACGCAGATGCCTACGCCGCCTGCGGCGCCGGCTGCTCGGGCAACCCCTACGACCAGAGCTGGGGCGTCGGACCCCGCGGCTGGGGCGAGAGCCATGAACTGGGGCACAACCTGCAGAAGGGCATGCTCAACGTGTACGCCGGTCGCAGCGGCGAGGTGTCGAACAACATGTTCCCGCTGCACAAGAAGTGGCGCATCTACAGGGAGTTGGGCGAAAACAACGACGACACTCGGGTCAAGTACCGCTCGGCCTTCGACATGATCAAGGCCGCGAGCGCTGAGGGCGACAAGGTCGAAGGCGCCTACACGCGCATCTGGGGCTCCGACGCCTATGCAGTGCAGAACGGGGAGCGCATGGCCTTCTACATGCAGTGGGTTCACTACTGGGAGGAGCGCACTGGTGACCCGGCGCGTGGCTGGGATCTTTTCACGCTGCTGTACCTGCATCAGCGCCAGTTCGAAAAGGGCGACTGGGCTACGTACAAGGATCGCCTTGGCTACAGCACCTATGCGAGCCGGCCCTCGGTCAACGGCAACGACAATCTGTTGATCGCGTTGTCCTGGATCACGCAGAGAGATCAGCGTGCGATGTTCGACCTGTGGGGCGTGCGCTACTCCCCGGAGGCGGCTGCCCAAGTCCAAAGCTACGGGTTCACCAAGGAGACGCCACGTTTCTATGCCAATCGCGTCACCAACGATCACAGCACCGTCGTGCGCGTCGACATGACTGCTCCCAACCCTGCTTGGCCGTTCTGAGCCATGCTTAGCTACCCCGGCTGTGCTTCCCCGAGCAGGAGGTGCTGCTGGGGAACTCGGTATTGGTCACCAGCCCGGCGTGTTCGGACTCGTCTTCATCCGACCACGCACTTGTCTGCGCCTGCGACAAGCACCTCCAGCACCGCGGACCACTTCACGTGACATCGGCAAGGAGGCCGGTGCGATGATCGGAGCCGTAACTGGTGTGGTCGGCGGCATCTCTGGGGCGCGGTTTGCGCCGACCCTCATGGCGGTGACACGCGCAGCCCGGGGCCGACAAACACCAGGCCCGCGGCCTCGATGCGTTCCAGATACCCGCCGGTTCAGGACTTCACGGGAATCAACAACGATGATAGGTATCGGAAAAGCGTTTACTAGTCAGTCCGCGCATAAAGAGTCAGCATCGCCGTGACGGTCCGGTCAATGAGGGCCGAGACTTCCGCCTCGGTACCGCCACTTCCAGGTAGAACGAGTTCCGGCCAGAAAACCTGACCGGCAATCGTCGCAAGAAAACTCCGGGACGCGGCAAGAGCATCTGGCACGACCAGAACTCCGGCTTTGACCTCTGCAGCGAGATAGTCGCTCAGCCATCCAACGAAGTGGCCTTCGCCGTTGTCGAACAGCATCTTGCCTAAGCCCGGGAAATGGAGCGTCTCCGCGATGATCAGGCGGTAGATGGCGATCATTTCCGGCGCGCGAAGGCGCTGGGCGTAGGCCATACCCAGCCCAGTCAGAACAACACGTGGGTTGCCGTAGGGCACCTCTTCTTCACGCGTATTCCTGACATTCCAGAACTCGTCGACGATCGCCTCAAGCAACGCCGCCTTCGTGGGGTATCGCTTGAAGAGCGTTGCCGTCGAGACTCCGGCACGTTTGGCCACCTGCTGCAATGAGGTGCGTTCGTACCCCTGTTCGAGGAAGAGGTCTGTCGCCGCTTGCACGGCCGCCTGTCTTTTTTCCTCCTTGACCCGCTGATGGTAGGTCCCTTCGCACATCTGCATCGTCATCTTGCCGCGCCGGCAATCCTTGGTTAACACATAACCCCATAAATATAAGGTAAGTCGCTCGCCTTGACATCCATTTGACTCTGTCGTAAATTATGGTGAGTCACTTAACTTACCTTGTGGTGTTGTTCTCGATCACCCCCATGGAGGCCACTGAGCGACACCCCAGGCTGGGCTCTTGCCGATCCATTTTTCAAACCGGACCACTCACTCAAGGAATCCCCGCAATGTCAAGAATCTGGCTTGTTACGGGCGCGGCCCGCGGCCTCGGCCGCTCCATCGTCGAAGCAGCCCTTGCCGCAGGCGACCGTGTCGTCGCCGCTGCACGGAGCCCCGGACGGCTCGCCGCATTGGAAAAGACGCACGGTGGCAATCTGCGCACCTTCGCGCTTGATGTGCCGGACGCGGATGCGGCCGAGGCAGCGGTTGACTTCACGGTTCGCACCTTCGGCCGGCTGGACGTCCTGGTCAACAACGCAGGCTTCGGCCAAGCTTCCCCCTTCGAGCAGATCAGCCTTGCCGATTTCCGTGCTCAGATCGACGTCAATTTCTACGGTGTGGTCAACCTCACCCACGCCACCCTGCCGGTGATGCGCAAGCAGCGCTCTGGTCACATCATCAACATCTCGTCTTCCGCGGGACGCTCGGCGATTCCCGCGATGACTGCCTACACCGCCGCGAAGTGGGCTGTGGGCGGCTTTACAGAGGCGTTGGCCTTGGAAGTGGAGGCACTCGGAATCAAGGTGAGCGCCGTTGAGCCGGGCGGATTGCGTACCGAGTGGAGCACCATCGCCAGCAGCGCTTTGCCCGAACTGTTGCCTGAGTACCAGGCAAGTGTGGGGAAGGTTCTGGACGCGCTGAAGAACATCTCCGGCCATGAGATGGGGGATCCTGCACGTGTTGCCAAGGTCGTGGTCGATCTCGCCGGTCTCGATGTCCTCCCGACCCATCTCTTGCTGGGCAGCGATGCCTTGCATTGGGTCGGCCTGACCGAAGGCGCGCGGCAAAGGTCCGATGCCGAATGGAAAGAGGTGAGCATCTCGACCAACTTCTCTGCGGATGTCGACCTGTCTCATCTTGTCGGCTTCAAGGAAACCTGATCTTGGAAGTGACTGCGTTGACTGTGAGGCGTCAGCAATGCTCGTCCAGTGGCCTGTCGAACGACTCCTGGCTGGGTTTGCCGGGGCTGTGGCGTCATCTCTGCGACCCGTCAAACGCGACTGCCAGCCGTATCGCAATCGTCGATAGCGGGCAGGACACCCCCAGTCAGTCAACTCGACGCAAAAGTACGAGGCACCGTTTCGATGGCGAGATCGCCTTGGCATCCCGGCTCTCGTCGCTGCACCTTCCAATTCCCTTCTATCACGCCCGATCCTTCTCGGAGCTCTGCCTATGCCCAAACTGAAACGTCGCCACTTCGTCCTCGGCACAGTCGCCGCGATCAGCGGGCTTGTCGTTGCCTGGTCCGCCTCACCCATGCGGCCACGGTTGATGGGGGATGAGCCATTACCAACCACGACACCTGGTCAAGTCGCTCTCAATGGATGGGTCAAGGTGTCGCCGGACAACACAGTGACACTGATGATGGCCGCGGCCGAGATGGGCCAAGGAATCCATACGGGCTTGGCGATGCTGCTGGCCGACGAGATGGATGCCAACCTTGGACAAGTACAGCTCGAACAGGCAGGCTACGACCCGATCTACAACAACCAGGCAGTGATCCTCGACGGCCTGGCGATGTTCAAGCCGGACGATAACGGTCCTGTGAAACGGGGAACTCGCCATATGGCGAGCAAACTGCTGCGCGAGATTCCCGGACTGTGGGGCAGTGGTGGTTCATCGGGCATCGCCGATCAGTGGATGCCACTGCGCGAAGCGGGAGCGTCGGCCCGCGCAATGCTTGTAGCTTCGGCGGCTGCGGCGTGGAACGTGCAGGCGGCGGAATGCGAGGTTGCAGATGGTCGCGTGTCGCATTCGGCCTCGGGCCGCAGTGCAACTTTCGGGGAGCTTGCCGCACGGGCGGCCACGATGGCATTGCCCACTTCGGTCATTTTGAAGAGACCATCGCAGTTTCGACTGATCGGGCAGCCCATGCACCGCATCGACACGGCGGGCAAACTCGATGGCTCTGCCGTGTTCGGGGTCGATGCGCTACCGCCCGACGGACTGCTCTACGCGAGCCTCACGATGTGCCCAACGATCGGTGGTCGAGTCGCGCGTTTCGACGATACGGTCGCGCGCGGATTGCCGGGCGTACACAAGGTGGTGAAACTCGAACCCGTCGGGGGAGGAGTGGGCTCGGGCGGCATAACGGCTGGTGCGGTGGCGGTGATTGCCGACACACCGTGGCACGCGATGCGAGCCCTGGAGAAGGTGACCATCGAATGGGACCACGGCTCGGCCGCGAGCGTGTCGAGCCGCGGGCTCATCGATGCGCTGTCGCAAAGTCTGAACGCTGCCGACGGAAAGGCCGACGTACACCTCGAGGCGGGTGACGTGAAGGCAGCGATGGACTCGGCCGTGAAGACAATCGAGGCCGAGTACCGCGTGCCCTTTTTGGCGCATGCGACCATGGAGCCGATGAACTGTACCGTTCAACTGAAGAACGGCGCTGCCACCGTTTGGACCGGCCTGCAGGGGCCCGGCTTGTTCCGCGATGGCATCGCGAAGGTATTGGGCATTGATGCGTCGAAGGTTGACATCAGGCTCACATACCTGGGCGGCGGTTTCGGGCGGCGCTACTTGGCAGACTTCGCTTTCCAGGCGGCAGCATTGGCTCGCGAAACCGATGGCGTGCCGGTGCAACTGATGTGGTCGCGCGAGCAGGATATGACGCACGACTACTACCGCCCAGCCTACGTGGCACGCAGCAAAGCGGGTTTTGACTCCCAGGGACATCTGGTGGCTTGGCAAGTCGACACGGCGGGTTCGAGCTTGGGCGCTCCGGGCTTCATGAGTGCAGCGGCGGAAGGAACTGCGACCACTGCGTACCGGGTCGCCAATGCGCGCGTTTCGCACCGCACCATGGAATCCGCCGTCCCGGTTGGTGTCTGGCGTTCGGTCAATCATTCGCAAAATGGCTTTTTTACCGAGAGCTTCGTCGACGAATGCGCGCATGCCTCGGGTCAGGACGCGGTTGAATTTCGAAAATCTCTGCTCGCAGGCCCCTCCGAAGAGCGGCACCTTCGCGTATTGACAAGCGTGGCTGAGCTCGCGGGGTGGGGTAATCCGTTGCCGCCCGAGGCCGACGGCACTCGTCGCGCGCGTGGATTGGCTCTGCATCGAAGCTTCGGCAGCGTGGTCGCACAGGTGGCCGAGGTGGCCGTGACACCCGACAAACAGATCCGGGTTCGCAAGGTGTACTGCGTGGTCGACTGCGGCACGGCAGTCAATCCGAATCTGGTTCGTCAACAAATGGAAAGCGCAATCGTCTTCGGCCTGTCCGCCGCTCTTTACGGCGAGATCAGCATCGAGCGCGGGCAAGTGCAGCAGAGCAACTTTCATGATTACCCGCTGCTGCGCATGAACGAGTGCCCGGAAATCGAGATCAAGCTCATGCCGAGCACCGAGCCGCCCACCGGAGCAGGCGAGCCAGGTACGCCGCCGGTGGCCCCAGCCGTAGCCAATGCGCTGTTTGTGCTCACCGGGCAGAGGCTACGCACACTCCCATTGCGATTGCTGTGAACGGCCCCAAGGACACACCGAATTCACCGCCAGAAGCCTCACGAAGCATCAAGGCGATGCCAAACGGCTCCGACGAACCCAAGAACAGAGGATTCCAATGACCACCACACTCCAAGTAAACGGCAAGGCCACGACGATCAAGGCGGAACCCGACACACCGCTGCTTTGGGTTCTGCGCGGCGAGTTGCACATGACAGGCACCAAATTTGGGTGCGGCAAGGCTCTGTGCGGCGCATGCACCGTGATGCTCGATGGTGAGGCGGTGCGCTCGTGCGTGACACCGGTATCGGCCGCGCAGGGCCATGCAGTGTCAACCATCGAAGGTGTGCGGGGGGCGCAGATCGATGCGCTGCGCCAAGCCTGGACGCGACTCGACGTGGTGCAGTGCGGCTACTGTCAGAGCGGACAGTTGATGTCGGCCTGCGCGCTCCTTAAAAAGATTCCGAAGCCGAGCGACGCGGAGATTGATGAGGCGATGAGCGGCAACATCTGCCGTTGCGGTACCTACCCACGCATCCGTGCCGCGATTCATCTTGCGGCGAGCAGCTAGACAACGGAGCCCACAGCGAGGCCGGCATGTCATGCCCCTTGACCCACACCACACATCTTTCCGCGCAGGCCCACAGAAACCTACGCTCGGCGCACTAACCTGGCGCAGTCGGTTGCGATGGCTTCTGGCCCTCCCGTTCGTTCTGCTCGGAATACTTTTGCTGTTGAGTGATGCGCTCTATCAGTGCGCAGCATCCGAGGCGCCTGAGTTTCCTTTTCCCACATGCAAGAAGGTTTGGGGGCATCGCGGCTTTGCGGCAGCCGGCGGTGAAAACAGCTTGCGGAGTGTGCAGACGGCCTTCAACCGGGGAGCGAAAGGTGTAGAGATTGACATCCTCTTCGATCGTGAGCTGAACGACTTCGTCGTCTCTCACGATCGGCCATATACCTTGTTCGAAGGGCAACCACTGAAGTTGGAGTCGGTGCTGTCCATATACGCAGGCGATGGCTTCTTCTGGCTGGACGCAAAGGACCTGCGCAAGCTCTCACCCATGACTGCGTATAAGGCGACGCGACGACTTTCCGATCTTATCCAGCGCTATGGGCTCAATGAGCGGGCTTTTGTGGAGTCGAGCAACGCGCTGTACCTTTCCTGGCTGGCCCATGACGGCATCTACACGAGCTATGCAATAAGTCCCAATGATCGGGACTACAGCGCCGGCCTCTACAAGCTCAATGCAGCCTTCATGAAGCTCGGATATGCACTTGTGGGAGCTGGCGCCATCTCAATGAATGCATCCCGATACACGCCAGTTGCCGCCGCGACCTTCGACAAATCTGCGGTGTTGCTCTCTACCGTGAACGACATCGGTCTGCTCCGGCATCTTTCCGCGCGCCCCGAGGTGAAAGCAATCCTTTCCGACGATGACCACTACACGATTTCCGCTTGCACTAGCGAAGAAACGCAATAAAGCATGCGGTCGTGCGCATGAGCGCATGCAAGTCGCTCGCCTCGCTGGCCGAAGCCAAGTCCCCGTCGACGCCGCCGGCAATGCCGCGCGCGCCCGCACGCTGCAGGCGACCGGCGCCCGGAGCCAGCAGCAGATCAACCGGTACCAGACCACCGAGCAGACCACCAAGGCGCGCGTCGAGGTGGCCGAAGCGGTGTTGGCGGCGCAGCAGGTGTGCGGCCGCAACACGCAGGTGCTGGAGCCCGACGACGGCGTGATCTCGACGCGCACCGGCACGGTGGGCAGCGTAGTGGCTTCGGGCATCGAGCCGTTCCGGCCGATCCGCCAGGCGCGGCTCGAATGCCGTGCCGAAGTCACCTCGGCCGAGTTGGGCCGCACCGCGGTCGGCACGCCGACCTTCGTGGTCAGCATCGCGCAAATGCATGGCGCAACGATTGAGACTGGAGACGGAATCGAGGGGCGAGGATTCGCCATCAAGATCGTGTTCCCTGTCCCAGAGCCGAACAAAGGAGAGAGATCTTGATTCGCAGACTTCAGTGGCCTGCGATTCTGATCGCGGCTTTGGCGGTCTCCTCGGCAGGCTGCCAAACAGCACCGGTCATCAGCGTTGAAGCGGGACGAGTGAAAGCGCTGGCGGATGTGGCGAGATCGGAAGCGCCTATGGCCTCCGGGCGACCCGGACCGCGCGTGGCACTGGTACTGGGCGGTGGCGGCATCCGGGGGTTCGCCCATGTCGGCGTTCTTCAGGCGCTCGAGAAGGGCGATATCAGGCCGGATATCGTCGTTGGAACTTCCGCCGGGGCGGTGGTTGGCGCTGCCTATGCAAGCGGTCTTTCCGCCGAAGAGATCGATCGAGCGGCAAGCAAGCTCGAGTTGTCCAATCTCCTGGACTGGACGCTAGATCGCCGAGGCTTCATTCGCGGTAACGCGCTTGCAAAATGGGTAAGCAGCGTGGTGCGTGTCTCTTCCATCGAAGACATGCCTATCCGCTTCGCAGCCGTCGCGACAGAACTCCCGAGCGGAACCGCGGTCCTCATAGATCGCGGAGACGTCGGTTCCGCGATCCGCGCCTCGGCTTCTGTTCCAGGTGTGGTTGTCCCGATGGCCTACGGCAAGGGAACGCTGATCGATGGAGGCATTGCCAGCCTGGTTCCGGTGCGATTCGCCCGTGCACTTGGGGCGGATATCGTCATTGCGGTCGACGTCTATTGCAATGGCCCCAGCTACCCTGGAACGGGCATGCTGACGATCATGGTGCAGGTCACGCAAGTTCAAAGTTGCATCATCGGTCGGCGAGAGCTCGCCGAGGCGGACGTACAGATCGCACCGGCCGTCGACGCTTCACAGGGCACAAGTGTCGAAGCGCGACGGATTGCAAAGGAGGCCGGGTTCGCAGCAGCAGAGGCTGAAATGCCGATGCTGGCCCGCAAGCTTCATCAATGGCGTTCTGGGCTTGCCACGTCCACCGGGGTTGCAAATTTCAGGGGTTCCGATCTGCTTCGCCATTGAACAGAATCTACGGCCCCGTTCGCACGTGTTGCGTGCATACAAACGGCGTCGTTTGTTAGCCCCTATGACGAGATGAGCCAGAGTCGCGGGTTGTGTCGAAAGTCAGGTGAGCCGGGTGAATTTCGCTCGATCGCACTTGAGCGTAAGACTGGCGAATAGTTGTGGTGGCGCAGTCCGGCGTCGGGGCGAACACTTCATGAATCGCGCGTAAGGGATGTCGAGTGCAGCCTCTCTACATCAGACTTCAGATAAAAGGGAATCGAGGTCATCTATTGAATTTCCGGTTCTGGCCGACTTTAGCCGGTCGCGTAGCGGTCTCGAAGGCCCACTTCGATCAAACGGTGCTTGCGTCCGCGTTGATGATCGGCGAAGGGAAAGCCCAGGCCCCATATGGCGGCGCAAGGAGGCCGTCTCGAAGGCGAGGCCTGCTGGAAATCCTTACTTCCGCTGTGCGACCTGAACACGGTTTGAAGGACGGGGGCTGGAGATGGCAACGACGAACTGGACAGCGGAGCAGCCTGAAAAAAACGGCGCCAGGGCTGGAGATCCGGTGGCTCAAGGTGCGAAAGCATTGGTTGAACGCTTTCTGCTTCTTCTCGATGAGAGAGCATCTCGAGCCCTCGATTCTTGGCTTTCACTGAAAGCGCTGGGTGCCCCATCGGCGTGTCTTGAACTTGATGCCCGAATCCATTTTCATTAAGTTGATTGCCTTGTAGTTGTTTTCTTGATGATGGGTAAGTCTTTTTTCCTTCAATCACGGGAAATCTGAAAGGACATTGGAATTACATGTAGAGACGTTTAGCGCCATGTAGTTACGCTCGATTCCAGCAATTGCCACCTTCAGGCAATGCACCTAATTCAAAAGAGTTAGCGAGGGAAATCGACATGACTTTCGACGTTGATGCCGTGCACGGCAGCCGACTGCGTGCCCGAATCAAGCGCTTCGCGCTCTACAGCGCATCGGCGCTTACATTGCTGGGCGCCTCCGGATGGGCGCAGGCCGGATGCTCCTTGAACTTCACTTCGCCGGCCAAGGGCGCGAAGGTCACCTCACCCAACATCACGGTGTACGGCACCGGCGGAGGCGATGCCACCACAGGCGATGCCGGCACGGTGACCGCAACGTTGAATGGCTCGTCCTTCTTCAACTATTCCGGTTCTTTCACTGCCGCCGTATCGTTCCTCCAAGGGCGCGGCGTTCCCGTGACGCTGCGCCCCGGACCGAACTACCTCGCGGTTTCCGGCAGTGTCGGTGGATGCGGTGCCTCGGACTACATGACGGTCTACTACGACACGACCGATCTCGCGCCGCGCAAGAACAAGGGAGATGGCACCGAACGCAACGGGCCGCAGTCGTGCGCAGGCAATCCCATCAACTTCGCGATGGGCATCAAGGTGCAGGAGGAAGAAGACTTCCGCAGCGCTTCCACGCATTACCCGCTCAGGTTCGCGCGTGTCTTCAACAGCGCGGATGGCTACTGGCGGTATTCGTACGCCACGCGTCTGCGGATCAGTGCCAGCGAGGTCGTGCTGCTGCACGCCAATGGCCGGGAGTCACCATTCGCGCGCAGCGGATCGACCATCACGCCCGATCCCGATGAGTTGGGCACGCTGTCGCAGAACGGCACGGGCTGGCGCTATGT
Source organism: Variovorax sp. GW458-11-26-14-LB1 (assembly GCF_059423965.1). Classification (NCBI taxonomy): domain Bacteria; kingdom Pseudomonadati; phylum Pseudomonadota; class Betaproteobacteria; order Burkholderiales; family Comamonadaceae; genus Variovorax; species Variovorax sp. GW458-11-26-14-LB1. The sequence continues at coordinate 48,647 of NZ_JBWKYW010000013.1, read as the reverse complement.
CGACCCGGACAACACGCAGTACGAGTTCAACGCCAGCGGACGGCTGACCAAGCAGACCCACCCCTATGGTTGGGCACACACACTGACCTACGGTGCCAATGGTGCGGTCACCGTGGCGGACGGCTTCGGAAACAGCTTGAGCTTCACCGAGGATGCGCACCTTCAGCCCCGTTCGCTGACCACGCCCAACTTCAGCGTTGCTTACAACTACGACGCGCAGAACCGGCTTGTGTCCGCCGTCAAGACGGCGGGTGCGGACGTTAAGACCCGCACCTACCACTACGAGAACACCACGCATTCGCGCTTTCTCACGGGCGTGACGGATGAATCTGGTGCGCGCTACGCCACCTACGCCTACGACACCTTGGGCCGTGCGATCAGCACCACGCACGCGGGCAATGCCGAACTCACGCAGGTGGCCTACAACGCCAACGGTACGACCACCGTGACCGATTCGGTCGGGCGCGCGACGACGTACCACTACGTCATCGTCAACGGCGTCAAGCGCATCTCGCAGATCCAGGGGGAGCCCGCACCGGGCTGCCCGGCCAGCAACTCGTCGTTCACCTACGACAGCCGCGGCTTGCTGTCGAGCCAGACCAACGCGACCGGCAGCGTCACCAACTTCACCTACAACACGCGAGGCTTGGAAGCGTCTCGCACGGAGGCCTTCGGTACGCCCGAGCAGCGGGCCATCGCCACGACCTGGGATGCCACGCTGCCAGTACCAACGCTGGTCAGCCAGGCTGGCAAGGATGCGACCTACACCTACGACACGGTCGGCAAGCTGCTCACGGAAACGGTGACGGACACGGGCGGCACATCGGGCGTGGCGCGCACGAGCCAGCGGACCTACACGACCGAAGGGCTGGTGCAGACACACACCGAACCCAATGGGGCGGTCACGACCTACGCGTACGACACACGCGGGAACGTGTTGAGTGCGACCAATGCGTTGGGCCATGTCACGGCCTATACCTACGATGCCGCCAACCGACTCACGAACCAGACGGAGCCGAACGGTCGGGTCACCACCTTCGTGTGGGATGCGTTCGATCGCTTGTTGTCGCGCACCGTAGGCAGCGCTCCCGCGCAGACCACGACTTTCACCTACCACCCCGCGGGCACGCTCGCGACGATCTCGCTGCCTGCAGGACTGGTCACCAGCTACACCTATGACGCTGCCCAGCGCTTGACGGGATGGAGTAACAACCGGGGCGAGAGCGGTGTCTACACACTCGATTCGGCTGGAAACCGGCTGACCGAGCAGATCCTCAACGGCTCCAGTGCGGTGGCATGGACGACCGCGCGCACCATCAACAAGCTCAACCGCGTCGCGACGTTGACGGAAGGGGCGAACCAGGTCAGAAGCTTCAGCCATGACGCCAATGGAGATCTGATCGCCGAGACCAATGGCCTGAACCAGAGCACACAGTACGGCCTGGATGGATTGCGCCGGGTCAAGACGATCACGGATGCAGCCAATGCCACCGCAACGCAGAGCTATAACGCCCTCGACGCGATCACTGCGGCCCAGGATTTCAAGGGTGTGGCGACAACCTACGGCCGGGACGCCTTGGGCAATGTCACCACCGAAGCCAGTGCGGACAGCGGCGCCCGCAGTCGTCAGTACGACAGTCTGGGATTGCCCAGCCAGGTCACTGACGCTCTGGGCCAGGCAACCAGCATCGTTCGCGATGCGCTGGGGCGACCGACCAGCCTGGTCTTCGCCGATGCAAAGACCACAACCCTACGCTACGACCTGACGGCGAACAGCAAGGGCTACCTGTCGGAGATCATCGATCGCAGCGGCACCACCGAATACACCCGGGATGCCTTCGGCCGCGTCATCCTCAAAAAGCAGACCCTGGCCAACGGCAGCGTTCAGCAGGTTAGCTACAGCTACAACCCCAGCGGCACACTGGCGGGAGTCGGCTACCCCAATGGGGCCAGCCTCGGCTACCAGTACGATACGACGGGCCGCATCAACAGTCTGAGCTGGAATGGCAATCCACTGGTCACCAACATCACCTGGAATCCGCTCGGCCAGGCGACGGGTTGGACCTGGGCCTTCACTACCAGCAGCCCACAGCTCGCGGCCAGCCGTAGCTACGACACGGCCGGGCGGCTTATCGCCACAGAGACCACCAGCTATGTGTATGACGCCGCTGGCCGCATCTCGGGTCTGACACAGTACCTGTATGGGCCGGCGGACACTGATCCCACCCATGACACGATCGTCGGCGGCGGCGTCACTTGGAGCGTGGGGTACGACAGTACTGGTCGCATCACCGGCTTCGACGCGACGTCTGGGGCGACCGACACCGCCAGCTTCGGCTACGACGCGAACGGCAACCGGACCAGCAGCACTCGGGTGGGCAACGGCCAGACAACCGGACGGAACTACACGGTGCTCGGCGGCAGCAACCGCCTCGCGGGCTTCAGCCAGACCATCAACGGCGCCAGCAATACCACGGTCACTTACGGCTACAACGCCAACGGCGATCTCACGGGCGATGGATTGCGTACGTATGGCTATGACGCCGAGGGGCGGTTGAGCACTGCCACCACAGGCGCCACCGACAGCAGTCCCACGACGCGCTATGCCCACAACGCGCTGGGCCAGCGTGTCTTCAAGACCGAACCACAGTTCCCGCCGGCGCAGGGCGACGAGACCGACCCGGGCTTCTGGAGCGGGTTGGTCGCCTTCTTCACAAAGCTCTGGAGTCCGGCGACCAGCGAGGCGGAGCAACTTGGTTACGCCTACGTGTACGACGAGCAAGGAACGCTGATCGCGGAAGTGGGCAGCGGTGGCGCGCAAAGCTCGGGACAGAGCCAATACATCTATCTGCCCACGGTGAATGGTCCGTTGCCGGTCGCGACCGTGCTCAACGGCGCGAAGCATGCAGTGCATAGCGACCATCTGAACACCCCCAGACGATTGAGCAATGACGCGGGTCAGCCAGTCTGGCAATGGCGCTACAGCGCGTTCGGCGAGGAGATGCCGACGACGGCTGCGAAGCGGTTTACCGGGCCGGAGACCATGCCCAGCACGGGCAGCACATCAGCGGCCGAAATCGTCTTCAACCTGCGCTACCCGGGGCAGTATGCGGATGCAGAGAGTGGGCTGTTCTATAACTACTTCCGCAGCTACGACAGCAGAACGGGACGATACAGCCAGCCGGATCCGATCGGGTTGGATGGAGGATGGAGCAGGTTCGGCTACGTAGACGGAAATCCGCTGAAATACGTGGACCCACGCGGACAAGTCGCTCAGATCTTGGCACCTGTGGGGGCTGGTGTTCTCGGTGTCGGCTGTTCGTTGTCCGCTGGCTGCCGAAATGCAGTGAATGGCATCGCCCGGTCTTGCGGGCGAGCCGTTGATTGGGTGAGGGACCGGATGTTTTCGGATGGTGGCGACGGGGCAGGTAACGGGACACGAGAAGCCCCAATCCCAGGCGCAACTGGTGGAGACCGAATTGGAGGAGGCCCCAGGATTTGGGACAAGCCATCGGATGATCCCGTTGGCGATGCAAATGATGACTTTGACAAGCTTTTTCCCAACGGCGATGGCGTAAGCGATAAGGGGAACGGGGTTCGCGTTGGGGTAGCGTCAGATGGTGGAAGAACGATCGTTCGGCCGGGAAGTTCAGAAGGATCGGGCAACGTTCCCACGATTGAGATACAAAATCCTCGGGGCAAACCACTGGATAAGATTCGCTATCCGCGGAACTGAAGTAAGGAGAGAGATCAATGCCAAGCGTTGATGCCGAGGCTATTGAGAATGCTCACACATTTCAATCGGTTGTGAATATTTCCGATGTGAGGTTTGAGTGGGGCAAGCTCGCCGTAACATTACTTTCCGGTGAGGACAAGAAAGTTGCAATCGTGCGGTTTCCCTGGGTCGTGGGTTTTAGGCTGCTCGATGAGGGGGATTTGCTCGAGTTTTGGCCCGCCTGCAGTGCGTTAAATGGTTGGCTCTTCTTGATAAAGAAGAATGGCTGGTTTGATCTTGAGACTACTCGTCAGGGTTTTACGCGGGAGAAGGGGCAGGGCGTTTTCGAGTACTTTGTCGCGAGCCAAAATAGTTGCCTAAGCGTTCTGTCAGGCGAGCCCCCCGAAGTTGAGGTGTTCAACATTTAAAAGAGCGACTGTTGGATTCCATCGATCTCTGACCCGAGGGAGGCGAATAAAAAATTGGGCTACCAGGAGGTAGTTCAGGTATTCATATGAAGACAGAATTCGAGCGATCGAACTGTGCCTCGCCCACTCGCCGAACGATGCCAGGAGCGCTTGGCGCGAGTCGGGCCGCTGCTGGAGGAACTGTTCGCCCTGGCTGAGCACTTGTGATCTCGGCGCGTTTGCCTGTCATGTCATCGGCGGTGAGATCGGCAGTATCAGTTCCGAGACTCCATAGCGCTGACGTTATGCGTAGGCGCCACTCTGGGTACGGGAGAGCATGTTCGATACGATGGCCTGCCCCTCTGCGGTGTCCATCAGCTCCGCTGGTCGTCGCCCACCGAGAGCGGATAGGGGCTGATCGAGCCACTGAGCCATCCATGCTGCTGCATCGAAGCCATCGGGATTTCCGGATGTCTCGACCATGGCTTGTGTCTGCCCAATGAGGCGACTGATTCCCAGCACCCTGGACGACTCTTCGGTCGACAAAGGCTGATTCTTCCTGGCCTTTCTATGAATGGTCGCGCGCGGCAGGCCAAGAATGGCGAGCAGCTTGTCTTTCGACACGCCCATTTCACCGGCTACCAACTCGATCAAGAGTGCGGGCACTCCGTGTTTGACTAGTCCGACGTGTTCGAGGGGATCTTTCTTGAAAAGACTGACGAAGTCTTCTTTCTTGAGCTCCTTCGATCCGATTGCCACGGTCCAGACGGACGTTGATTTCGCAGGCAGCAGATCGGTTGCCTGCGAGGTCAGACGCGTCATTCTGGACGCACCCCTAGTCATGATTGGATAACCCCACGAACTGCTTCAATGGCGGAGGGTTTCACGTCGATGATCAGGGCAGGATCGAACGCCTTGTTCTCGATCCTGCCGCTCCAGTTCACATAGCCGCGCGGATTGCACACGATTCGGCAAGAGCGGACTCGATAGTCGAACTGCTGATGCGTGTGCCCATGCACCCAGAGTACGGGCACATCAAAGAAGGTTCCCGGGAGCTCGGTGACGAAGGCGCCTGAGGACCAGTCAGCGGCGTAGCGCTGCGCCAGTGAGCCGCGATGAGGCGCGTGGTGCGTCACGACAACTGTCGGTCCGACGAATGGTTCCGCAAGCCTGTCTCGCAGCCACGCGCGCTGCGCCTGATGAATGCGAAGCGTGTCGGCTGCTTGAAGCTTTCTTCCTTGCTTGTAGCGCCAGGTATCGGGCTCTGCCGCCTCGTCGACCGTGCGGATCAGCGCGTAGTCGTTCAGCAGATTGGTCGCCATCTTCATGGCGCGCCCGACATCGCTGACCGGCCCTTCAGGGGTCTCGATGGCGAGCGCGAAATCGGTCCACAGCGTCCCACCGAGAAAGCGCACACCGTCGACCACCAGCTCGTCACCGTCGAGTAGATGGACATTGCTTCCTTCGGCCTCACGGCGCGCTTCGGCCAGTGTCGTGTCAGTTCGACCGTCGTAGTACTCGTGATTTCCAAGCAGATAAATCACCGGCTTGCCACGAAAGCGATCCGCCGCCCATTGGACGGCGCGCTTCGCTGGCGAATGAATGTCGCCGGCGAGGATGACAGCATCGAACTCAAGATCAGGCACCGGCTCGAAGGGTGCGAACTCGAGGTGAATGTCGGAGAGGACCAGTACTTTCATTGACATGCCCCTTCAAAGCGCGCGCGAAGCTCGGCGCTGGCCTTGTCGTCGAAGCCGGTGAACGAGCCGCACACCACCAGATGGTCCTTGCAGCAATCGAACTGCCAGTAGGCATCGTCGAGCGCGACCCAGGGCTCGTCAACCGCATCATGGATCTGGGCCAGGCGAGGATCTCTCCTTCACGCTTTCTGTACGGCGACGGGAGGCCAAAGCCCGAATGAGGCGTGGCTCCAAGAATCCGGGCGCGGAGGTCGCTGGAGAACGGCTTCAGCAAGGTCTCATAGAGAAGCTGCTCGCGCCAGGATGAACTGATCACGATCTTCACGTGGGGAAACTCGCGCAGCAGCGCCTCCAGGCGGGGCAGGAAGCAGAAGTCGACGCCACCGTTGAGGGTGTGATCCTCCCCTTCGGGATGAAGCACGCCGTCAAAGTCGAGAAACAGGATCACTCCGGGCCTCACAGTCCATGCTCATCAGGCCTCATACGACACCGCCATACTGGATGGCGTTGAGCATCGATCGCACCTTGTCCGAGCCACCGTTGGCAGCGAACGCGGCTGGCGTCTGACCATCAAACAACTCGTGAGGTTTGTCTAGCCAAGCCTGCGCCCCAGCACCGAAGACCTGAGTGGCGAGTTCCAGCAAATCTTGTGGAAGAACTTCCGACTCTGTTCCGTCCTGGGGAGCAGGTGGCCACGCCAGGTGCGAGCCCATGTCGACCGCGAAGACGCGAAACGGTGCAGCTGCGGTCATCAAGCCCTCGGCAAGGTAGTCGATGTTCTGATGATGGTGACCATGGACCACCAGTTGGACGCCGAGCGCCTCGGCGAGCTCGTCGATCGCCTGCCAGCCATGTGGGTGCGCTGTCGGTGCCTCGTGCGTCACCAGGATGTCGGCGGGTCCGCTGCGCAGCAACCGCTGGTACTCATCCGGGAAGATGGAGGATCGGTGCTTGCGGGAGATGCCGTCGCGCCACCGTTCCTCGCGCTTCATGGCGCGGCGCATGGCGTCGCTCGATTGGAACGCCGCCTCATCGATCGGCCGCCGCGGGTCCCAGATCTTGCTGCGGAAGATGCCGCCCAGGCCCGCGACCTTGAACCCGGCGATCTGGACGATCCGCCCGTGCAGGTTGCGGGTGGCGAGCTCCGATCCCCACAGATTGTCGTAGTCGGCGTCGGAGTCCGTGTCGTGGTTCCCGGGGATGAACCAGATCTCGGTGAGATCCAGGATTGGCCTCAGTTCGACGTGCAGAGGTCGGCGTGCCTGGATGTCACCCAGCAGCACGATCGCCTCAGGATGAGAACGCTCGACCGCGGCGATCACCGGATCGAGATCGCCGTGCGGGTCGCCGAAGAACATCAGCTTGGGCTTCGACTGGTTGTGCTCGGATCGCGCATGGAGGTCCGACGAGATGAGCGGTTTCATTTCACATGTCGATGGTGGTTCATCGTCCAGCCGCGAACCGCAGGAAGTGCGAGCGCAGCTCCTGGAAGCAGTCCTGATCGAATGCCCGCGTGGGATCGGTGAGCACGAGCCGCGCAAAGCCCGCTTCGAAGCTCGAGGGCCAATCGTCAAGCGCGACCCATTCCGCGCCGCCGCGGGCATTCCCGTCGAGCCAGGCCTGGATTTCCGACTGACGCCGGTGGTGGAGCACTACATGGGGGGCAATCTGCGGCGTCGCTCCGATGATCCGATGCTGGATGTCAGCACTGAAATAGCGCTGCAGCTGTTCGATGCTCTCGGCCAGTCGCCAATCCGACGAGATGACGACGTCGATAGAGTCGAACTCTCGAAGAAGCTCTTCCAGCCGCGGCAAATGGCTGAAGAATCTGCTGCTGAACGAGTAGTTCACGCCGACAGGATGAAGAACACCATCGACATCCAGGAACAGCAGATCGCTGGAATCGCCCGTGCGGCCGGAGGCATCATGGGTCAGCGTCGCTTCGGCCATGGATAGACGGCTAGTGCAGGGCTTCGTCATCCAACAAACCCCACCTGGAAGGACTCAAGGAGATTGAGCACATCGGCAGCTCGCCCCTCGGCTACCAGCGACTCGGCGGTCCCGTTGTCAAACGGCGCGAGTGGCTCGTTCCTGTACCAGAGGATGGCCGCCTCAAGGTCCCCACCCGCGACCACAGTCGCGGCAGCCAACACTTGCTGGATCGTGCGGGTAGATGGCTGGATGTCGCTCATAGCTCCACCACGAGCTCGGGGTTGAACTGCGTGTTCTCCTGGTCACGGCCATGCCGCAAGTACCCCCGGGGGTTGCACACCACTCGGCAGTTGCCGATTTCGTAATTCAGGCTCGCGTGGAGGTGGCCGTGAACCCAGAGGGAGGGCACATCGAAGAAGGAGCTTGGGAGCTCGCTCACAAAGGACGCGGACAGCCAGTCGGACTGGTAGCACGGCGCGAGAGAGCTCCGATGCGGGGCGTGATGGGTCACGACCACTGTCGGACCATCGAAGGGCTCGGCCAGCTTCTGGGCCAGCCAGGCGCGGTCACTCTGGTGGAGCGCCCGCGTGTCTTCGGGTGCCAGGCGGCGCTTTTTTGACTTGGCTGCTACCGCCGGTGCGTCGGAGAAATCCTTCGCCTCGATCCACCGGATCGATGAGTAGTCGTTGAGATGGACTTTGGCCGCCTTCATGGCCCGCTTGGTGTCTACCAGCAACCCTGTCTTGGTCTGGATCGGCAGTTCGAAGTCCGTCCACAGCGTGCAGCCCAGAAACCGGACGCCGGCGATCACAGCCTCGCCGGGCGCCAGGAGGTACACGTTGCAAGACCTCGCGGTGAGCGCCATTTCCTTGAGCGTAGTTTGCAGCACGCCCTCAAAGAACTCGTGATTGCCTGGGACAAGAATGATCGGGACCGTCTCTCCGAAGCTCTCCTCCCGCCGGGCCCAGCGCATGGCCTTGGAGCCGGGCACGGAGATGTCACCGGCAAGGATCACGACGTCGCAGTCGACCTTCGGGGCGAGAAAGGTGCCGAGCTCGAGGTGCAGGTCCGAGAGGATGAGCAGCTTCACATCGGTAGGCCCATTTCTTCAGCAGCGCATTCAGGGCATCAGGATCGAGAGCTTGGCGTTCCAGGCCTCGCCATCGGACCTGGAGGGCACGGCGACCCGGATCGTCGGACGATCGAAGTCGCTGGTCTCGAAGAGCAAGTGGACGTGCTGAAAGCGAAACACCGGATTCCCGGGATATTCGGTCCACTTGAGCTGCCAGGTCTGGAAGTAGTCGAAGTCGACCGTCTGAGCCCTCTTTCCGCGACTGACGATGCAGGCCTTGCGGGCATCGGGATCGAACAGGATGCAGGTCCCGTCCCAATCGCCCAGCATTCGGCGAGGATCGACCGGGAAGAAGGTAGCACCGGATGCCTGCCCTTGTTCCCGCAACATCTGCTCTCGCCCGCTCTGGATCGCACGAGGCGATGCGATCCAGGCCCAGTAGAAGAGAACCAGTGCGACTGCGAGCACCAGCAGCAGCGGGAGTGTCATGGTCGGATATTCCTGTTGCGGGGGCGGCCCCGTATCCATCGCGATGAATCTTCCGGTGAGTCTGCGCGCCTCAGCGCCTCGGCCCGGAAGCGGCGGTAAAAATCATATCAAAAAGATACTTATAGTCCGCGTTCTAAAAGTCCGCGTACCTATTGTCCGTAGTGCTTTAGGCCGCGTACTCCGAATATCGCGGGATGACTACGAAGACGCGAGCGGTCGCACAGAATCCCCAGGAGGTCTTTGGTGCCGGGGTGCGCGCCGAACGTAAGGCTCGAGGCTATTCACAGGAAGCATTTGCCGATCACATCGGCATTGACCGCAGCTACATGGGCGGTGTCGAGCGAGGCGAACGCAATCTGTCGCTAACGAACATCATGCGGATCGTGACGGGCCTGGAAATGAAGCCATCTGAGTTCTTCAAGTACCTGGACGGCTCAGCACGTACCAAGTAAAGGCGCGCCGGCTATCCGCTGGAGCCACCACCGAGAGCGCGCTCGGACTTCTGCCGCGCTGTGGACACGGGGGCGAACTTGCTCCGCCGGCTGACGGTCGCTGCCCGACGCAGCTTTACTGCACGTCAATGCCAAGAGCCGGGCCCCGATGTAGGTGACCAGCCGGTGAAGCGAAGGCCGAAGCCTCAACACGCTCAGCGCATGAAGCAAATCCTTACAGATGCGCATGCCGTCAACCTAGCGGACTGAGCTGTTGATTTGCGATCCTTTAGCGAGGTCTTCAATCAACGCAGTTCGTCATGCAACCACCCCAGCCATCGCGGCGTATTCCCATCTCCGACATCAGCATGACGGGGAAATTGAACGGACAGGGGTACGAGTCAGCGCTCGAGCGCGACTTTCTGATGCGCATGGCCTGGGAGTCCGAGGTCGAATGGTTCGTCACCCAGCCGCTGACGCTGGAGTACGAGGTCGCGCCGGGTATCCGAATCCCCTATACGCCGGACGTGCTGACCTCCTTCGTTTCACGCAACGGTGTGCCTGTGCGTCGCCCCCTTCTGTGCGAGATCAAGTACCGGGATGAACTGGCAACGCAATGGCGGCGTTTGCGACGCAAATTCAGGGCTGCGAAGTCGTACTGCGAATCCCGCGGGTGGGATTGGATGGTGCTGGATGAGCATGCGATTCGCGGCCCGGAGCTGGACAACATCCGCTTTCTTTGGTCGTACCGGCACGCGACGATGTACGAGCACGAGGTCGCTCCGGTCCTTGGCGCGCTTGCACACCTTCAGCGTGCGTCGTTGGCCATGGTCACCGACCACCTGCGCCCGACGGCTTCGCGTCGAAGCGCGATCATCTGGACCTGGTGGTGCCTTGTGGCGCGCAAGCGTATCCAGTTCGATATCGCCCAGGCCATTCGCCTGAACACCTTGTTCTGGCTTCCGGCCGAGGAAGCTTGACATGAGCGCAGTCGCCGAGTTTCGAACGCCGATTGGAACGCGGGTCCTTCTGGGAAAAGATGTCCTCGAGGTAGTCGACTACGTTGACCTGGAGCATCTGGTACTCGAGACCAGAGAGGGTGATTACGTCACCAAGCACCTGAATGAGGTGCGACCCATGCGACACATCGGGCGCGACCGCAAGATCGATCTCGTGTCGATCGACCCCTCCAAGTGGGAGCGGGCGGGAGAGATCTATCGAAACATCAAGTACCTGCTGGAGCTGCCCGAGGCCGAACGCACGCTCAAGGAAGTGCAGAAGACGGCCAAGGTGATGAAGCGACACCATTCGACGATCTATCGCTGGATTGAAAAGTACAAGAAGTCGCAAAGGCTCTCGTGCCTGCTGCGGCCGCAGCGTGAAGATGCAGGAAAAAGCCGGCTCGATGCCGAGGTCCTCGCCGTGATGGACGAGTGCATCGACAAGCACTACCTGACAGAGAACCGCAAGTCTGTGGCCTCGGTTTCTCGCGAAGTCAAGATGGTTTGCTTGGCGCGAGGCTTGCACGTGCCGCATATCTCATCCCTGCGCACCCGCATTGACCAACTCGATCCTGCGGTGGTCGAGACACGCCGGTACGGGAAAAAGCGTGCTGACGAGAAGCTCCTTCCTCAGATGGGATCGTTTCCCAACGCGGACTATCCCCTGGCGGTGGTGCAGATGGACCACACGCCAATGGATGCGATCCTGGTCGACGATGAGGAGCGAAAGCCGATCGGGCGTGCATATCTCACGATCGCGATCGACGTATGCACCAAGATGATTCTCGGATTTGCGATTTCTCTGGAGCGACCTGGAGCCTATGCCACGGGACAGTGTTTGCTCCTGTCCATCCTACCGAAGGATGACTGGCTCAAGGAAAAGAATATCCCGCCGGAATTCACCTGGCCGTGCCGTGGCCTCATGCGCAAGATTCACACCGACAACGCGGCAGAATTCCGTGGGCACATGCTGCAGCATGCCTGCGCAGAGTACGACATCGTGCCGGAACTGCGCCCCAAGGGAAAGGCGCGCTACGGAGGTCACGTCGAGCGAGCCTTTCGCACCTTCATGAAAAAGATCCATGAAGAGGTCCCAGGCACGACTTTCTCCAGCGTACATGACAAGGTGAACTACGACTCGGAAGGTCATGCCGTCATGACGCTTGGAGAGTTGGAGCGGTGGTTCACGCTCTATGTGCTGGGCATCTACCATCAGGGCAAGCACAGGGGCAACGAGAACGATATGTCTCCCCACTACAAGTGGGAGAAGTTCCACCTCGAAGGAATGAATGGGCTGCCTCCTCTGGGACTTCCGCCGGCAATCGAAAATGTCGAGAGGCTGCGACTGGACCTGCTTCCGTTCTTCAAGGGGACGGTCCAGCGAAACGGCATCCGCAACTGGAGCATTGACTGGTTCTCCAACCGGATTCGCGCGCTCATCGGGACAACCGGGCCCGACGGACGGGCGCGACAATTCATCTGCCGCTTCAACCCACGGGATCTGAGCAAGATCTGGCTCTATGACGATCGGCACGAGGACGACCGGCGCAAGGTCTACATCGAGGTGCCCTATCGCGACATGACCCGGCCACCGACCACTTTGTGGCAGGTCAAGGCTGCCAAGCGCAGCCTGCAGGATAAAGGCAAGCCGACGACTAACGAGCCGTTGATCTTCAAGGCCATCGAGCACATGCGCAAGATCGTGCTCGATGCGCAGAAGTCGAAGGCGTCCGCACGGCGCACAGCGCAGCGACTCCGCCATGCTGAGGTCGATCAGAAAAAGAATGCCGCAAAGGCCTTTGTGCCACCGCCTGAGCGCTCGCGAAGCACAGCCGCTGAACCATGTGTACCCGTGGAGCCGGAGTATGTGCCCGGCGACGATCTCCTGTCAGAACTTGGGAGCGCATATGACTGAACCCGCGAAGCGCATCCTCTCGGATGCCGCAATTGAACTGCTCAATGCCTCTGATGAGGCTCGCATCCACCACATCCGAAAGACTTCGTTCTATGAGCCTGCGCGCGTCAAGGCGATTCTGGCGGAGATGGAGGACCTGATGACGCGCCCGAAGGTGTTTCGCCCGCCCAATCTCCTGATCCTCGGTGCGACCGATTCGGGAAAGACCGAACTCCTTCAAAAGTTTCGAAGGTTGCATCCGGCGAACGTCCGTCCCGACGGCGATGCGATTCATGTGCCGGCGTTCTATCTGCAAGCACCACCCGGGCCGTTCGAGGCGATTCTGCTCGACAAAGCGTTGCTTCAGTTGGGGATCATTCCCCGCCGCAGCATGACCCCGGTGGAGAAGATCCCGCGGCTAGTCGACGCTCTCGAGAAGGTCGAGACCAGGATCCTAATGATCGACGAGGTGCACCAGATGCTGGCGGGCGCCTCCAAGAAGACGTCGTACATCATGAACCTCATCAAGTACATCAGCAATGAGACTCAGATCTCACTGGTGCTCGCCGGCACTGCCGCCGCGCGACAGGCCCTATCTACCGATGAAGAACTCATTGGACGTTTTCCAGAGTGGCCACTGGCGTCATGGGAGAACGATTCCGCTTACCAGAAACTGCTGGCGTGGTTCGAGGCCACGCTGCCCTTGCGGTCGGCTTCGAATCTCCATAGATCGGAACTGGCCGCGCTTATCTACGGCGAAAGTGGGCAACAGATTGGAGGTACGGCAGCCATGATCCGCGAATGCGCAGTTCGAGCCATCCGGAGCAAAACCGAGGCCATCACCGACGAGATCCTGAACGAGTGGATCGCAGAAAAGCGCGCGCGGGAGGCGGAGTGCAGGAGCATCGTGTAGTTGGAAGTCGTCCAGCCTCGCGTAGGCACTTGCAGACGGTATGGAGCTACTGCCTGCTACGCCCTATGTGATGGGCCCTTCTCCAACGGGAGACTCACTCACACAACGCCGAAAAAGAAGAGGCCCACCGATCTCGTGATCAGTCGAAAGACAAGGACGACCGAAGCGAACTGCTGACGACGGACACGCTGCAATTTCGCGAAATGTCAGGACCTGGTGAAAAAATTCGTACAAACACCGTGCCAGAGTGCACCTATGTCCAGTTAAATTCTGATACAAAAATAGAAGGCGTGCTGAATTAGGGCATGGCGCTGTTACCGATACGCGTAGCGAAAGCAGGGAGGAGCGGTGGAAAAGGGAAGCTCGATCCGCATGAGGGCGGAGAAAACACGAAGCAGAAGCGGTATTCGTGCTGACCCTATGGGCACACGCTAAATGCAGTTGCCACTTGGGCTGGCGGCAGCTTTTGGAGACTTCGACTCTGGACTTGAGAAGTTCCGAGAGCTTTTTCGACGTCGCAGGATCTCGCCATGAGTGAACTGCTTGACTTGTTCGAAAAACGACTTCGAGCTCATTTCTCTCAACTCGCCGATTCCAAAGCCGCGGATGGGCATCGGCTTTTTGCCTTGGAGCATTGTCTCGACCCTGAAGAGGTCAAGACTCTGTCGGCGCAGCTCGGAAAGAGCCTCGGCAAACGCGGTATGGTCGCCGAATTCAAGGTCTCATGGGTCGTGCATGCCGCGGAGCAGGGGTACAACTTCGATGGGCAGGAGTACTGGCACTCATTTGCTCAGCGAACGGCCAACTGGGAGCTCTGGGGAAATCGAAAACGTCTACGTGACTGGTTCAGGGCTTTTTGCGCAGAGTTTTCTGGAGTCAGACCGCAGGGTGAATGGGCCAAACACTATAAGTACATTGCATGGCCAATCGCGAACGCTTTGCTTCCTCGCGACCTGCAGGAACAGCTTGCGCAGTCGATCTACAACATACGTTATCAGCTTAGGACTGTTGTCCACCTTCCTCCGGAGGCTACCGGCAAGCTGATCGCCCAGCACTCCTACGTCTCAACATCGAGATTCCGGTTTCTGCTGCAGCAACATGACCTGGTCGGTAGACTCGTGCATACCTTGCTGCAAGGCGATGATGGTGGTCAGACGTCAATCTATCCCTCGACCTTGCGGAGAATCACCGCAGATTTGAACTCACGCGGGAACGCGAGAGCGTGGCTCAGCGATGCGCGGAAACAGTATGCGAAGCTGCAATTTCAGCTGCCGGGGATCAAGCAGAACTACTGGGCGCAGACGCTCTCGCACACTGCTACGCCAGACCCGGGTGTAGTTGCGGTCACTGATCGACAGGGGGTATTGCTTCGACCAACCATCGAACTACGACGCACTGCATCGGCTGAATGGCACGCGGTGCTTTGCGTTCCATCATTCCAACCTTTGGTTGATTCGCAGCCGGAGCTGAGGCCCCACTTGGAGCGGGTCCGGTATTCGGTGCCAGCGCATGGTCCTGCCCTTTTCTTGGGGCGCACGCTGTTGTCCTCTCGCGGGATGCAGTACACCCTCTTGAACTGGCCCGCCCAAAGGCAATGTGTTCTGAATTTCGATGGCTCGGACACGCTTTTCGACCGAATCGTTAACCCCGAATGCCAGATGTGGCCCGCAAAGGTCTGGCTCTTCCGATTGAACGAGGACGGAACTGCCAGAAACATCGCAACGACTCATGTCATTCCGGGCGAGAGCTACCTGGTAGCAGCGCGAGAGCCCTCGTTGATCGAAAAATTAGGGCCGGCTGTTCCGCTGCATTGCGCGGGTATGAGTTGCGTCGAGCTGAGACTAGGCGCGGTCATTGCAGAGGCGCAGAAGACGGCTCTCTTGCAAGCAGGAATTTCCTTTCATTCGAGCCTTCGGGTCTCTCCTCTCGGCCTGCTTCCGCGTCAATGGGGAGAAGATGGACTCGGTGTATGGCTCACCAGCGAAACACCTTGCTTTACGATCACCCGCGACCACGAGTTCGATGCCTACCAGCTCGCGATCGACGACGGCGAGATCCAGACCTTCGCGTGCGACCGCGAAGCGCTCAGTATGAGCTTCATGCTCGACGGGCTATCCGTGGGGCGGCACAAGGTCGCCATCGCGACTCGCGTATCTATCGCCACGCGTACTGGCTCGCATTTCCAGACCGAACGAAGCATTGAGCTGAGTTTGTATATCCGTCCGCCGACTGCCTGGATGCCTGGCAAGCTCGGTATCAACGCGATGATCGTGGACGTGCACCCGCCTGCGCCGACCATTGATGACCTGCTAAGAGGGAAAATTGTCCTGACGGTGATCGGGGATCAGGCACGACGTGCGACCTGCACGCTTGTCCTCACGGATGCGTCAAACGAAATACTGTCCTCTCACGCCATTGTTCAAAATGAGCGTTTGCCGGTGACCGCCGAGCTTTGGGATGAGAAGCTCAGCACGTTTCTGAATCGATCCTCGGACGAGCAAACCTATCTGGAAGCTGCGGGGGGCTATATCCGCGTCGATGCCGAGGACCTCGGGGAACATAGGGTCGCTCTTCTGCACCACCCAGAGCCTCTTCGTTGGGGTATGTCGGTCTCGAGGATTTCCGCCACGCTTCGACTCATCAATGACGGCTTCGACAAGCCGCTGCATGTCGAGCGGCTCTCTTTCTCGCAGCCGATAAAGCGAGCCTCAGTAGACCCTGCTCAAGCCCGCATCGGCATCGACACCAAAAAGGCAGACGGCCTTTTCGTCGCCCATGCCGAGGGCCGTAGCTATGCGGCCGTTGTGTCTTCCACCAGTGTGGGGAAGGGATTCGACTGGTTCGGTGTGCAGTTGGACGAGCAAGCGATGAGGCAGTGCAAAGACGACAAGAAACTGGTCGACGCCTATGCGCTCTGGGCGAGCGCTCGTACGTGTGGTGCGATATCGCGCATGAAGCGCGCGCGCGTGCTCGATCACATCCACGATCAGTTGATCGCAGTCGTGTGCGGCGTACCCTGGGCGAAAGCGGAAAAGCGTCTGGCGAGTAACGCGACTCCAGATAGCTGGGACTTGCTGGATGCCGCAGTTGCCCAGCCGATCTCGTATGCGGTGGGCCTTGGGCGAGCGTGCAATGCTGCGGCCAACATCTCCGATGAGGCGCTCGAGAACATTCACCGGGAAAAATCCATGGGCTTTCGCGTCTCGCAGGACTTGGCAGCCGTGCGCACCGCATGGCTGCTCGCATTCAATCCAGCTCTCTTGCTTGATGGCGATCTACACCCGGTGGGGGCCAGCGCGGATATCTTCGCAGTGCTAGTGCGCGGTGCGCGGCTGCTGTTGCTATGTCGAGAACATGAACGCGAATATGCGAGGGTGCAAGGATGACTGCCCGCGCCGTCCGCGCAAGCGAGATGGAGGTATTCCAACGCCTGAAGCGTGATCTTCATTTGCGGCCGTCGACTTTCGAGGGCGAAGTGGAGGCAACCGTTGCCGCTGTCGTCAGACGCCTGAGCGGATTCATGTGCCCATGTCCGAAGTTTGCCCTTGCCCGGGCTGCAGTTCGCTCGTTGACGCTTTACCCGGAAACATGGGCGGACGTCGCAGATCAGGTGGAGATTTCTATCGAGGACCTGATGATCTCGGGAGATCTAATCGAGTTTTCCAAGGTTACTGCGGTCGGTGCCGAGGACCATCCCACTTGGCTTTTTTGCGCACCGCCCAGCTTTGTCAGAAGAGCGGACGGTCGCATCTATGTATTTGGTGTGGCACCGGACGACGCCGTTTTTCTCCCCGGCGAAGTACTTGCGCAGGTGCACCACCTGGGGGCAACTCGCTACATCGACGCACCCGACGCGGCACCACTTGTCGATGTACTGCATGGACTGGGGCTTCGGCAGATCAGCGACGCGGCGTGGCTGATCCCGCATCACGCCGAGGCGCCAGACAAGTTTATTGGACGTATGACAAAGCGCCTGCAGCAAGACGGTGTCAAAGGGGAGTTACCGGAAATCTCCATTCTTCGTCATGCCACAGCCACCGCGTTGACCTATCGCCAACGCTGGACATCGCCCAAGGATGAGACCGGGACCTTTATCGGACGTCATCCCCACCCATACGGAGCGCCGCTCTGGTACTTGTGCGAACTCCAGGAGGGCCAGGTGCAGCGCAGCCTATTGCTGCCACTGCCAGAGCAAGCAGCCAGAGCATGCGATATCGCATGGCAAATCCAACTGGCAATTGATGCGAGGCAAGGATTTCCGGCGGCCATGCGAACGCGGATCGATCCAGATGGCGAAGGTGCTTACCTTGACGTCCATTTCCCTTTGCCCATGGCGGCGCGGCGCAGGTTGACTCTTCTGGGAAGCCGTAACGGAAAAAGTGGTCCGAGTGGCTTTTCCTTTTGGCTGCCAGCTTCACAGTTGCGGCAAGAAGAGTCTTTCCTGAAAGATCACTTTTGGTACGCCCCTCAACAAAACTCAGAGGACATTCAATGACAAAGACGATCCATGGTGTGGCTTCCGAATTGCGTGAGGCACTCATTGAGTACATCGAGGCGACCTACCATATTGGCGATCCCGCATTGCTCAAACAGCGCCGCGCGCTGCTTGAGGAGATCGGCGTCATTCATCAGTCGCCGTTTCTGGAGTCCACACCCCGGTACCAGACAGGAAGAAAGTTTCACGAGATCAATGGACTATCCCAGGCCGCGAGCGCCTTGTTCGAGAAGCTTTCGCAACCCACGTCCAAAGGCAAGCACCTCCTCTACGACCCGCCATACACCCATCAGAGCAAGGCCATCGAGGAGACTTTGGTCAAGGGCAAGAACCTACTCATCATGACTGGAACTGGTTCGGGCAAGACCGAGTCATTTCTAATGCCGATACTAGGGATGCTTGCTCAGGAAGCCGGGTCCAATCCAGATGCGTTCAAGACGCAAAGTGGCATGCGGGCAATGATCCTGTATCCCATGAACGCCTTGGTTAACGACCAACTCGGGCGACTGCGAGGGATCTTTGGAGATCCGAGGCTCGTGAAGACATTTATGGATATGGCGGGCAGGCCACCGCGCTTCGCGCGATACACGAGCCGTACACCCTATGCGGGGGTACGGCTCCAGCGAAAAGATCAGGCGAAGCTCAAGCAGTTCGGTGACTTCTATGTGGGGGCACTGGAGCGGGCGAACAGCAACGACGAAGGTGCGGCCGCCGCCGCCCAGATGATCGAGGACCTCGCGAGTCGCGGCAAGTGGCCAGCCAAACCGGATCTCGCGCGCTGGTACAAGGGATCGAAAGGAGGCCGCTGGAAAGACGCCGACGACAACTTCATCCGAGCCGTGACATTGCCCGAGGATTCCGAGTTGCTTACGCGACATGAATCACAGATCGCGGCTCCGGATCTGCTCGTGACGAACTACTCGATGCTCGAATACATGCTGATGCGCCCCATCGAGCGGACGATCTTCGACCAGTCCAAAGAACGACTTGCAGCCAATCCGAACGAGAAATTTCTTCTGATCCTCGACGAATCGCATCTGTACCGTGGCGCCGCAGGAGCAGAGGTCGGGCTACTGTTGCGGCGGCTTCGAGATCGTCTGGATATCCCGATCGAGCGCTTTCAGGTGATTTGCGCGACCGCCAGTTTCGAGAACGCGGCTTACGCGCCTGCATTCGCGTCAGAACTGACGGGTGCGCCACCCGAGTCGTTCACCGTGATCGAAGGGGACTTGCTCATGCGTCCCAACGGCGCACAAGGTAGCGCGGAACAGGCTCTCCTCCTGGCCGGTCTCGACATGAGTGGTTTCTATTCTGAGGAAGCCACAAGGCGTGCGCAATCCGTGGCGCCCTTTCTCGAAGCTCGATCCGTACCACAAGATCCTGCGCACATCGATCGATCGCTGTTTGATGCCCTACACGACTTTGCACCCCTGATCGCACTGGTGAACAAGACCATGGGCGATGCACAGCCGGTCGAAGACCTCGGTGTGCAGGTCTTCCCCAGTTCACCCAAGCCTGTCGCGGATCTGGCGCTGACCAATCTGGCAGCACTGGCGACTAGTGCGCGGCGGAGGCCCGACGACCCCAGTCTCTTGCCATGCCGCGTCCACAATTTCTTCCGCGGGCTACGAGGACTGTGGGCATGCATGGATCCGAATTGCACGGGCATCCATGAATCGCTCAGGGGAACCGTTGGCAAGCTCTATACCCAACCACGAGACTTGTGCGCTGCCTGCAATGCACGGGTCCTCGAGCTCTTCACATGTCGGGTTTGCGGCAGCGCCTACGCGCGCGGCTATTGCAACAACGTCGAAAACCCATCTGTCATCTGGAGCGAGGCGGGGGCGCCTCTTCGGATGTCTCAGGACCAAGTCGAAGAACTCGATGCTCTCGACATCTTGCTGACTAAGCCGAGCAGCTCGGAACTTGCAGAGGTGGCCTGCTTCGATCTGACGACTGGTCAGATCAATTCATCGTTAAAGAACCAACGTGAGCGGGAGGTCTACCTGCCGCCACATCGTGTCGCACAGGCCGTTCAGGACGATGACGACGACGACGGCAACAGTGGGGGATATTTCGCCTCAGCGGGGATCTTCCATCAGTGCGGCGTCTGTGAGCGCAAGAGCTACCAAGGGCGCTCTTCGGTGCAAGACCATGAGACCAAGGGCGATCAGCCTTTCCAGGTCCTCGTCAGTCGCCAGATCCAAGTACAGCCCCCCGGTCCGCAGCCCGCGACGAGCTTCGCTCCGCTGCGGGGGCGCAAGGTCCTTGCCTTTTCCGATTCACGGCAGGTTGCGGCCCGCCTCGCGCCCAACCTGCAGATGTACTCGGCCCGAGACACATTGAGGCCCCTGCTGGTGCGCGGATGGACGCGCCTTGCCCAAATCCCGAAGCTCGCCTTGTCGCTGGACCACTTGTACGTCGCCGTATTGATTGCGGCGAGCGAGCTGGGCGTTCGGTTTCGACCGGAAGTGACCGCGCAAGAAAAGCTGCAGGACTTCATCGAAGTGGACAACGTCGTCAAGCCTGGCGTGGATGTTTCGGATGACGAACTGCGAGCGTTGTGTGTTCAGCTTGTCCCCGGCGAGCCGCCAGAGGCGTTCCTGGCCGACCTGATGACTACGATGCGAGACCGGTTGCTCGGCCTCGAGGCATTGGCTTTTGCGTCCATCGTGGAGCACCAAGACAGGCGCGCCGGCGTCGAGGCGTTGCCGAACATTGCGGGTATCACGGAGACAGCGCAGGATCGCCTGGAACTCGCGAGAGCATGGCTCAGGGAGTGGAGTGGTGCTGGATTTGGGCTTCGCTGTATGCCGTCGCGCTGGTACCTGATCCACCCGGACAAGAAGGTGCGCATCACCTCAAGAACAGGGAAATTCCAGCGCTTCGAGCGCAGGCTGGGATCAACCGCAGCAAGGAAGTCCTTCAAGGAAAAATGGCTGCCCAAGCTGCTCGAGCTGTTTACATCGAAGATGGAGGCCGGCAGATATCAGTTGGAGGGACGTCGTCTCTCACTCGAGCTCGGCGGGAAATGGGTGCGCTGCTCTGATTGCAAGTCGGTGCACAGGCCCGTCAGGCTGTTGCCTGTATGTCTCGACTGCGGCCATGCGAGGGTCTTCGAGCTCGATCCCAACGCGGATGATGTCTTCATGAAGCGCAAGGGCTACTACCGCAATGCAGTGCTGGCGGCCTTGCAGCCCGAGCCGCAAGCGCCGGTCTCGATCATTGCGGCAGAGCACACGGCACAGCTCAATTCTGCGGAGAACGACGATGTGTTTTCCAAGGCAGAGGAAAACGAGTTGCTCTTCCAGGATGTCGACATCCCCGTGCGCAACGCTCGGTCTGCCCCTACGGCGGTCGACGTGCTCTCCAGCACCACGACGATGGAAGTGGGGATCGACATCGGCCAACTCTCCGGTGTCGCGCTGCGCAACATGCCGCCTAGCCGCGCAAATTACCAGCAGCGAGCCGGTCGAGCTGGCCGGCGGGCCAGCGCGATCGCGACCGTGGTGGCCTTCGGCGGCTCGGATACCCACGACGAGCACTTCTTCTCAAGGCCGGCGCAGATGATTTCCGGCGAGGTGGTTGATCCGACGTTGAGCGTTGATAACCCGGAAATTGTCCGCCGCCACATCCGCGCCTTTCTTTTGCAGTCCTACCATCAGGCAAAGATTCCGCCGAATTCACAGGGCAGTAGCAACGGTAACCTGTTCTCCGTTCTGGGCACGGTGGGAGATTTCCTCCAGCCACAAAGCATTCTCAGCAATGTTGATCTCGAGGCCTGGCTGAAGGCCAACGCAGAGGCTTTGCGAGCTCGTGTCGACTCATGGATTCCCGTCGAGCTGTCCCAGCAAGATCGGCAAGGGCTCTTGGAAGAGATGATCAGTGACTGCGTTGATGCGATCAAAGCAGCGATCCAGGAGGCCGCAGATACACGCGCCCCGCTCATCGGCGCAGTGGCTCAAGCCACCGACGAAGATGATGCAGGGCAATCCGAGATGCAGGCGGAAGTGGACGACGAAACGCCAGTTAACCCGCTCAACCCCAACTCATTGCTCGACACTCTGCTCTACAAGGGGGTGCTGCCCCGCTACGCATTCCCGACCGACGTCGCCACGTTCCATGTGTTCGATGCCGAGGGCACCTTGCGCAAGAGGCGACCCAAGCTCAAGTTCGCGCCGGCTCAGGGACTGGCAGTGGCATTGACTCAATATGCGCCTGGCAAGCAGGTCTGGATCGCCGGCAAGTGCTACACCTCGAAGGCGATCTATACCGCGATGCCCGATGATCGCTTCGAACAATGGCAAAACAGAAAACTGCATGTGGAGTGCACGCGCTGCGGCTTCGCCCGTACACAGCCGGTGAACACCGGGCTTAGCCGCGACGACGTAATGGACTGCCCCGCTTGCCAGGGCCCCCAGACCCTGGGACCAGCACGCTACTGGATGCGCCCCACAGGATTCGCTCACCCGGTTACCGAGCCGGAGGTGACTTCCCCGGATGATATTCCCGAGACCAGCTACGCCACCCGGGCCAAGTTGATCATGGAGAGTCCCGATGATTCCAGGTGGGTGGTGCAGTCCCCGCGCATTCGTCACCTAACGCTTCGAACACACCTGCTGGTGTCCAACACTGGTCCCAGTCAGCTCGGGTACTCCTACTGCGCGCGGTGCGGGCGCATCGAAGCCGCGACGACCCCCAATAGCCCGCTGACGCACGCGAACGAGCACTCGAAGCCCTATCCCGATCCTGCCGATCAGATGTGCAAAGGAAATGCGACATCCAGGAACGTCGTGCTGGGCACCGATTTCATGACCGATGTGGCTCTGTTTTCCTTCCGCCTTGAGGATCCGATCCGCCTGTATGCCGCTGAGTCGATCACGCGTGTCGCCCTGCGCACGGTGAGCGAGGCACTCGCGCGAGCCGCGACTGACTTGCTGGGCATCGAACCCGGCGAGATTCTGGCCGAGTACCGCCCCGCAGTCACCCCGCTAGGCAATGAAGGCTTGGAAGCCGAGCTCTTTCTCTACGACACGCTGCCTGGCGGTGCGGGCTTCTCCGGCGCTGCGGCGGCGAAGGGGCGCGCGCTTTTCGAAAAGGCCCTTGAAATCATGAAATCGTGCGCGGAGCATTGCGACTTGTCGTGCTATCGGTGCTTGCGCAGTTTCCGAAACCGTCTGGATCATGGTGCTCTGGACCGCTTCACTGGCATCGCTCTCTTGGAGTACCTGCTTGAAGGGAAGCTCAGGCCATTCGAGGCGCGTCGAATCTCGAGTGCGACCGACTCGCTGTTTACTGATCTGCTGCGCCATGACAAGCCCTATTTGGCTCCGGTTCTGCTTGGCGACCTCGTGGACGATCAGCTCAAGCCGCACCGCCAGCCCATCCTGGTGACAAGCGCGACAGGCAAGCCTGTCATCTTGTCGGTCGCGAATCCGTTGGAAGACGCCCAGGTTCCGCGCCTGGTGGACGGAGTTTTCCCGAACGGAGGAACTGCGTTGCTTGTCGAGATCAATGAACTACTTGTCCGGCAAAACCTGCCCAAGGCAACGCAGTACGCGCTCACGCAAATCGCCAGCGCCTAAGCGGGAGTGACGGGGGGCGTTGGAATCGCACTGGCCAGCGTCTGCCTGAGGAGTTCGACGTCTTCCCCTTGGTTCCATTCTGGAAAGCGTTGCGCGCGTGGAACCGCCCAACGCTCACGCCAAAATTCGGCGAAATCCGCTTCGGGCAGCGAGAAGGGCGATCCGAACCCCTTGCCGCCCATGCCCTCGTCGAGTTGATCGACAAGTCGGTAGAGGAACACCTCGCGCCTGACACCATGCTGAAGCAATGTGTTCGGCAATCCCAGCCTCACCAAGGCTCGGCAGATGTTCTGCCAGCGCACCTTCGGGCCATTGCCGAAACCGCCTTGCGTGAACTCGTTGACCATCTTCAAGTAAGAGCAGAGTTCGGGGTACAGGTGCTCCAGATGAATAGTGCCGAAGCCCATCGTGTAGCCGATAGGTTCGGCCAGTAAGCGATCCTTGTACTTCAGTCGGTTGTACTGTGAACTACGGCCGAACGCGCTGGTTGTCGTAACAGCAGCCAGTGGCTGTTGGATATGCTTGTCCAGCATGCGAGTCTTCTTACCTGCGTATTGCCGCCAATAGGCTTGGCGTACTGCATCCGAAGAAATCATGCCAGCGCACAACTTGCCTCCAAGCAGAAAAGAGTACGGAGGGACGGCTCCCACGGCATATGCATCCAGCGTGCAGTTAACCAGCGCCAGCTTTTCTTCCTCGGGGTAGTTCCAGAGGCCGTCCCGCGCTGCGAGATCTGCCGGCGGTGACTGAAGGCCAATGATGCCGATCACGGCCTCGTGATGCTCATCGAAGACGACGAAACGAAGACGGCGCCCATATCCTTTGTTATAGGGCATCGACCACATCGAGCGGGTCGCATAGAACAGGTCGCTCCACTCCTCGTTTCGCTGGACGAACTTGAGCACGGGCTTGATCTTCGAGGGATCGATTTCCGATCCATTGCGAAAGCGTGAGCGGTACTTCTCGAAAAGCACCTTCGCAGTCCGGGCGGTGTTTCCGCCCTGGCCATACTTTGCTTGTATGTGCAGGGCCCGCAGGTAGTCCTTGTCGCCATTGCCCATTGCAGTCTCGAAAGTACTGCAGGCGTCCTCAATTGTCCGACGCAACTCGTCCGCGGCCTTCTCCACCTGACGCGGAAGATAGATCACCTTGGCGGAAGAAGCGGGCTTCTTCGTCGCGGATGTGGCGTTTTTGCTCTGAATCATGGTGCCTCGATTTGGCCACGGCGTGGCCAACCGGTCAAGCCTTGCTGCCGTGGCTTAACGCCTTTCGAAGCGCGATTGCAACACACTTTGAAACGCGCGAGTGCCACATGAGTTTGCGCCACAGAACGACAGCGTGATCGCCATTCGCTTGCCCCCGCGGGCCCGCTACGTGGTGGGGTCCCAGTGCAGGTCGATTCCAATGTGGCGAATCTTGACCTGTCGGCCGGAGCCAATGTGCGTCTGCGTGTGATAGAAGCCCAGTTCTTGGCGGACAGGACATTCTTGTTCGGCGTACGCGTCCAGCCCAAACCCCTGTACTGTCTCTTTCCATTTAGACACGACCGACGCCACGTTCATATTGCGGATGTAGATCAGCAGCGCGCCTTGGTCCGCGTTGGGCGTGCCTCGCAGATAACGCGTGGTTAACTGGTTGAAGCCTTCCGTCAGGTAGGGATACGAACCATGGATCTTCGCTTCACCGACCCAGAGGTACTGGGAATAGTGGCGCACCACGATGTCAGAGTGACCTCCGATGGTCTCGTCATGTGATGCATCGTAGCCCCTGCTGCGAAGCATTCCGATGAGCTCAGACGTCAACCGATCCTCCCCATCCTTCAGCCGAATTTTGGGATCTTCTTCGATGTAGCGGATGCATGCATCAAGATCCTCGTGAAGCACTTCCACAAAGCGCTCATAGGATGTGACCATGAGGCGCTTTCCCATTAGCGCGAGATCGGGGCGCAAATCCCCAAGCTGCTCCAGTTGCGAAATCGTCAGAGACCCGATGCGTGTCAACGAGCTTTCCCCACGATTTCTTTGCCGTCATCGCTGACAGTGAAATACACGAGCAGGGATTGCTCGAAGTTGGGGATGGGTTCGCCCAAGTCGGGGTGGTACAAAACCCGCTCTTTGCGAGCAGTTTCGACCTCCTCTTCAGATATGTCGAACTCATCATCACCAACGATCAAGAGGAAGCATCGGTCCAGCAAATGAGCCCGCGCGCTTGAGAGGTATTGCGCAACTGGCAGGGCATCGTAAGGGTCAGCCATGCCTGCGGCATGGCTTAGGGTGCCGAATGTGATGAACTGCAGTGCGTCAACGGGTTGAAGCTCCAGGTGACGAACGACGGCATCGCAGGCGCGCAGAAGCCCTGGATCTTCTTCGAGATCCGACTTCATCCGTTCAAAAAGCGTCGCCTTATCCACTTTGCGTTACGTCAATTTCTTGATGACCAGTTCAAAGTCTGCGAGGGAGGCACAGTTCTCGATGATCGCACGCCGAACGGCAGCATTGGGAGCTCCTGCGTTGGAGAAGTGCCCTGGAATATAGACAGAAGGCACATTCTTTCCTATCCGTACCGGCCAACCTTTCTTGATCGAGTACGCCTCAGTCCCCTTGATTGCCTTGATCCCGTGCTTGTGGAAAAGCTCGTCGCGTAGGTCAAGGCGTTGCCCTCTCATTCGCTCTTCCTTGATGGACTTGGTCCCAGTCGCATGTCCGAGCGCGAGCACGAAGCCATCCTTCGCGTTATACAGTTTTCGAATATAGGGAAACAAATTTCTGGGCTTGTTCAGCCAATCAAGTGTCAAGCCGGCTGCCGCATGTGCCTTCGCCTTCAGAAGGTCGACATGCCGAACCTGCAGCTGTTCGAGCTCGTCTGCATTGAGCGGGCAGCACAAGTCCACATGGAGTTCGACGCGCCCGCTTCGGGGTCTGAAAACCCATCGATCGAACGCCTGGGTCCATCCGGCGCGCACGACGATGATTTCCTCAAATCGCCCCAAGACGTCAAAGGCGTCGTCCAGATCGGATGCGTCGTACTGCTCCCGCTCTCGATATGCCCTCCTGCCGCAACCGATGATTGCCACGTCATCACGGCCCAATTTTTGCGCGGCGACGAGCTTCACTTCGAACGGCTGCTTCTCCAAGACGTCTTCGGAAACCGGGAACGGAAATGGCGCGTGGAAAGGGGAGTCTCGATCAAACAACGCCGCCGGATTGGCAAGGATCGCTTGAATGTCCGCAGCATCGCCTTCAAACGTCCAGACGGCCGTGGTTCCAACCAAGTACGAATGGGCATACAACTCATCGAGCGCTGCCAGTCTCGTGGGCCAGTCCGCTGCGGGATCCGCATAGTCCAAGCCCTCGTACTTGTTTAAGAGAGGGTGCCAGCCGGTCGCAGAGGGCATGCCGGCGTCCTTCAGTGCAGCTTGCACGAAGCGAAACGAATAGGAAGTGCTCCGGCTTCGGATGGCGTGCAGCCTTTGGAAAACCTCATCCTTGATTGTTTGTGCCCTGGCTTTCGTCGCCATTGATCGCCCTCAACTAGTTGATGTTGTTACCGCTAGAGGTCGAGGCATCTCCCCTGAACTGCCGATTGGGCTGTTTCCTCGTCCCCATTCCTATTTTGAAAGAGTGTACGGGCCAGTCCAAACTGCTGGAGCCGAAAGACGGTCGAAGTAGTCTCGCTCTGGACATGCGTGTCCCAAGTTGCTGTATTTCTGAAGCCTGGGGACGCGTTGGAAATACCTGAACCCGGTGATGCCAAACTGTCCATGAAGCGCTGTTCAATAGGAGCAAGAAACCGAGGGGGTTGCAGTTGAGTTCTGCACGACGGATGCCGTATTCAGCGTGGCTCCTATCCTGATCCACGAGTGGAGCTGATCGCTTGGTGAGCGCGCCTTTTGAACGCAACGAGATCCGGAATCTCCGCCGTGAGAGACGCTTCCGCAACGGCGCGATGAAAGCGCAGCCACATCGCATTCCCGCCCAGTGGCCTTCCGGTCGTGGGAGAGACAACAAGGCGATCCGAGGCCTGGGCGCCAGGAATGTGCGGCCGAATCGACTCGACGAACCACCACGAGTGCGAGCAGACGGACGCGACGTCGAGAGGGGGCGTCGCAAGGTCTACGGGCCACGTCTCTTCTGGCCGTGGCAGTAGCGTCGCGAACTCGCTGATCGTGAGTCGGCAGATCCGCCTGGCTGGCCACCCCATCACCCGCATCAGCGCGAGAACCACCTTGTCCTGTAGGAGCGCCATCCGCTCCTGTGGCTTTCGTTCCAGGGAAATCCTGCGATCAACACTCGCCATCAGCAGCCTGTATGCATCGTCGCTGACGAAATGGCGCAAGCCATCCGCGCGTTCGTCATCCACGTTTACCCCGAACTTCAGGCATATCTGTGTCTGCGTCAGCGGCGTGCTGCTCAGGTTGCGGGCGACGCGGGCGATCTCGGTGACTTCTTCCTTTGATCGCTTGGGGTGTTGGGCGCGCGTGATCGGAATCAGCGCCTCGGCCAACCAAAATGGGAGCTGTGTCCCTGAGTGCAGAACATCACTGAGATTGATGCCGTGCGTGCGGGCGTAGGCCTGCAGTCCTTCAGGTCCTTGCGCGATGGCGGCCGCGACGTGGGCCATTGTCTCGCGTCGTTGCACGACGGTAAGGAAGTCAAAATTTCTCGGTTGCGACCCGCCCCCCTCGGCATGCGCCACCCGTTTCCTGATTGCGGCGACCAGTCTGCGCAAGCCGTTGAAGAACAAGATCGAGTGCATGTCGTCGCGCGAGCCCCAGCCAATGTAGCCCTCGCGGCTTGCGGCAAGAAGCCGTGTCGTCCAATCCATCAGGAGGGGCTGAGCTGCGCCTGGTGCTGCCTTGCGCAGATCATGCCCACACGTCGGGCAGTACACGATCCGGTCCGGCCCAGGCATGAAACCGTCGGGCCCGATGTCCACGCGATGTGGCGCGAGCGGCGCCGCGCACTCGGGGCAGGCGTCCAACAACTGCACCCCATGGCGCGGGCAGACCGTCATGAAGGACAGGCGCCAGGCACGGCGAAAGTACGGCACGCCATCGCTGGCCAGGCAGGCGGGGCAATAGCTCAGGCCTGGACTCTTGCGGCTTCGGTGGTAGATGTGAAGGGGCACGATCCAGCAGCTGCCGCCTTGCGCGTTGAAGTAGTCGGAGATGTACCCTTCGAAGGAGTGCAGGCTCGCCGCATCCAGTTGGGCATCGGTGATGCCGGTCACTCGTTTGAGTGCATCCCTCAGGAGCGGGGGCTGAAACTTGTCGACGTCCGAGTTCCACAGCCGGCGACCGCGGCCGAGCAGCATGGTGCACAACTGCTCCACCTTGTAGCCATGCGTGTGAGCCAGACGGATAAGCCAGATGCTCAGCAGCTCGTCTTCAAGTGGTTTGAAGTGAAATGGCCAGAGCGAGAGCTGCTCTTCGATCTCCGACATGTCGACATTGGCCCCCGCCCGTTCTGACTGCGGCTCGGGCCGCTCTCTCGTTGGCTCCCTGAGGGGTGATCAGCCGGCGATGGTGTTCTCCTCGGGGCCGTTTGTCCAACCAGGCTGTCCAGCTCGGCCAAGGCGGCGTCTGCTTCAGCGACATCGCGCGTCCCGAACGTTGGCCCGGCGTCTAGCCCCTTGATGCGCTCGAGATATCGGAGGCGGCCCGCAGCAGCCGGATGAGCGCATCGGCGTGGCGCTCGGTGCCGTCCCAGACATCGGCAATGGTCTGCTGCAATCTCTTGCTCGCTGTCGAGTCTGGATCGTCTACGCTTAGCGTGATATTTGCATATCTGCATAGACGCCTGTGCGTATTCGTGAGTCGGCGTGGGGAGCGCAATGCCCGGCTGAGCGTCGGTTGAGGAATTCCTGTCATTCGAGAAAGCTCAATCTGGGTGAGATTGTGCTCAGCCATGTAGTTCTCGATTTGTCGGAGTGCAACATTGACGGTCATGCAAATATTATTGCATAGTGCATGAATGAACTACCTCTGCTCTTCGTACATGGGACTGCCGCTGGATACGTGGTCCGTCGCCTCGGACTGCCAGCTGCGGACGCTCTTGAAGCGAAGCGGGCTGATCGCCGCTGATGCTTTGGTCGTGGACGAGTTCTGCCTACCAGGCAACACGGTGCGGGCGGACCTTGCTGCGGCTGGAGAAGAGCTCGTGGGCTACGAGATCAAGGCTGGCGCTGACCGCCTGACGCGCCTGCCTCGCCAAATCGCTGGCTATGGCAAAGTATTCGCCAGGGTGAACATCGTCACAGTGCCTGCTCACCTCGATGCGGTGCTCGACTTGGTGCCGGCGTGGTGGGGCGTCATGCTGCCGACGGGCCGTCGCACTGATCTGCAGTTGCATCAGGCTCGAGCCGCGGGGCTCAATCCCGATCGCAGCGTTCATGCCATGTGCTCTCTGCTTTGCCGGGAGGAGTTGGCGGCGAAGCTCAAACAAGGGGGCGTGGCGCGCGGGGTGAGTGGATGGAGCAAGGCGGCGATGCTCGAGGCTGTTGTCAGCATGCTCTCCGTGGAGGAAGCCGATTCCTATCTGTGCGCCTGCCTGAGGGCGCGTACTCGCCTCGTTGCAAAGCCCGAGCCTCGGGAGCCCAGCATCGACTGGAACCTCGTTCGCAAGAACTTCGGGCTTGCGCCAAGCCCGGTGTTTTAGGCTGGGAACGCGGGCGGCTAGAAAATCGGGTTGTAGCGTGTTTCGCGCAGCGCCGAGAGCAGCGACTTCGTAATTTCTTCCCCCGAGCAAGCGAGCGACGCCAGTGCTGCAAGCGCCATCAAACCTTCCTCCGGGGTTTCGCCGCAAGAACGAAATTTGTGAGGGATGCGTGTTTCTATGAGTTGCCGCATCAGCAGCTTGTCTTGGGAAGGACCATCATTGGCGACTTGGCTTGGGACAAGGCCGTATCGCAGTCCGACTTCGAGCTCCTCCAAGCGTGGTCCAAACGTTGCACCTTGATCAAGAAGAACGATTGCATCGAATGGTATGGAGCGAATTGATCCATAGACGCAGTGCTCATGGAAGGTATGAGCGAAAGCATCGTCTGTGCGAAAGCAGAACAGGACTCGAAGGGGCAAGGGATGCGGGTTGGCGTTATCCGTTCCTACCCATGCCGCAAGTCTCGTCATGACGCTGCAAGCGTTCGTCCAAGTTTTCTCATCGAGCGTCGACTTGACCTCGAAAACGACCTTGACGTCGTTCCACGTCACGATGGAGTTCTCTTGATCGTTGTCGAGAGGCCAGCAAGCACCATCATGTGAGTCGTGCAGAACGAGATCCAGCTCGCTCTCAAACTCTCCCAGCAGCGGGTCCGTTGCGAAGACATTCGACACTGGAGAAAACCGCCTCGGTATCCAGGTTGCAAGGAAACGACTGACTGCGTTTTCGCGGAGCCTCCCCTTGGAGGCCGGTAGCTTGTGAGCGGCAGAGCGCGCAAAAGCTGCGAGTAGCTCGTGTTTGTGCCCAGACAAAGTTGCCTGCAGTCTGTGCATTGGTTGCGAAGCCTTTGTCGTACTCATGCTCGTTCAAGTCGGGTGGTCTGGAAAGGCCGATGTTGCAACACCAAGCGCGGCTACCATCGACCCAATAGAGGGAAACGTAGGGGGGATGATGGATGTTTTCGACGGACTGGCACGTCAGGGCGGCGCCGCGCTTCGCATCGATTGGTTTGGCAACGTCGGCAACTCACTGCAGTTCGGGCCCGAGCAACGCACACTGAAAGTGTCATGCTCGCTCTGGCGTCCCGGTCTGGGATGGATGCTGCGCAGTAGCGACGAGCGCCAGGAGATCGAAATCCCGATCGCGGTCCTACCGCACATTCGTCTCGGGGAGGTCTGGAAGGATGGAGTTCGTGTCGAGTCGGCGCCGTTGACGCGCATGCTCTTCAAGGAAATGGCCGTCGACGAACAAACCTCCGAGGTCCTGCCTTCGGGTCTCCCGTATTCGCCTGCGGGAGAGTCGATCTCGTACATCCTTCCCTTCAATGCGTTCAACGCCCACAACGAACACACGCGGTCCTGGGTCGCCCGTGTCCAGGTCGATCCCGACACCGTGCTGGTCGTGCCGAGCTTGGAGTTGTTTCGCTTCTACTTCGGCGCGACCGGATCGGTACTCGAGGGCGTCATGTCGGGTGGCGATGCTGAGCAGAGGCTCTATCACGCCGCGTACATCAGCCGGGTCAGCAATGCGGCGAACGTTGTTCTGGGGATGGGGATGCCGGCGGCGGCTGCGCCGACGGTTGCACGCATCGCACTGGACGACGAGGCCAAGAAGGCATTCTTCACATTGGTCAAAGGCGGGCGCATCGCCAGGCTGAACAAGACCGACTGGCAGCCTCGGATGGGCTTTCCCTTCACGGGCAAGACGAACCTCACCGTCGACGGGCTCTGGCTGGATACGCCTGGGCAACGAACCTTCGTTGCGTTGCGCCTGATCAGGTGCACCTACCCTCATCCCTTCGAGCGCCTGAACTACAGCATCGATGATGGTCTGCTGCGGACTCGGCCACCGGTGTCGGGGGAGCGCAAGGAGCGCGGGCCAGGTGAGAAGAAGGAGAAGAAGCCGAAGATCGTGAACCAATGGGCGGACAGAAGCCAGGTGGCGCTCGAGGTGTATAGCGACGATGACGACGGGGATCCCTTTCCGTATCTCAAGAGAACCTCGATTCACCGAACGTCGCATGCGTCTTTTCACGCCAATCGGTCCGCTGCCGAAGGTGAGGACGCGGATCTCTATGCGATCGGTCCCTCGGACGCTGCAGGACTGCCGCCGGCGGAGATCATGGGAGCTCAGAGTGACAGTGATGAACGCAGACTTGAGCCGTCATTCTTGGCCGCCTTGCGCCAAGCGTTGCCCGCCTGCCTGCCCGGGTGGGAGTTCTGTCCGTTCGAGGATGGTGAGGTTTCACGTCGCATGGCAGTACCGGCACCGGCCGGTGTCGCGTCGTGGTCTGACCTTTGGGTTTGGCTCTCCACGATCGTCGAATACCGGGCGACGGGAGGCGTCATGCGATGTGCGGCCCTGGGTGTCGCCGAGTTCCCGGAAGGTCAGATCAGCGTGGAGGTGGTGGCGCAGCTCTTGGGGGCCAGGGAGCCGGCCATCGAGCAAGTTGGGAGAATGCTATTCGAGCCCTGCTGGACTTCTCCCATGCCTTCCGAGGTAAACCGAGACACGGGTGCGACGATCGCCTATTGGACGACGGACGAGTTGAACGCGCTGGCCGACGAGTTGAGCCCTCAGGAGATTGCGGCCTGGGTTTTGGGCGAGTTCAAGAGGCGCATCCTGGCGGAGTAAAGCGGCTCTCAGGATTCGCTGGGGCTCTCCTGAAAAGCACCAGATCCATCACATCGCCAAAGCACTGCTGCATGGTCGCCGAAGTACCATGCATCTGTACTCAGTGCTCTGGCGGAAGAAGATGGAACATTTCGACGATCTACCAAAACGTCACAAGAACCATGCAACGGGAAGCAAAGCTGTAGCCGCATTCGAGAAGTTGCTATCGAATTCCAGCGACTTTGTCTTGCAGGCTCCGGATCGAGAGGACTATGGGGCTGACTGTCAGATCGAGGTCGTCGATCGCGAGTGTGCAACCAATGTCAGGAGCCATGTCCAGTTGAAGGGAACGGAAGGGGCACCAAACGCGGACGGTTCGATCAGTGTCGAGATCCAACGGTTCAATCTCAACTATCTGCTGGCGCAGCCCTATTCCTTCTTCGTCTGCTATCACGTTCCGACCGACACGTTGCGGTTCTGCTTCGCCGATGCCGTATTGCGTCAATACGAGCACAGCGGGAAGAGTTGGACTCAGCAGCAAACGCTCACGGTGGTTTTTTCGGAGATCCTGACTTATGAACGCCTGAAGTCTCTTGCAGCTTTGGCAAGGGCGGGGGCGGCGTCATCTCGAGACGCGCGGATCGCACAAACAATCGCGCGTCCCCAGGATCTGCCCGGCATCGTGAAAGCGATCCGTCCAGACCTGCATGTTCCGGAAAGTGTTGTGCAGGCCGATGCAATGCTTAGAAAGCTGTATCACCGCGATGCGAATGATGTGATCAGCGCCGCGTTTGAGAAGTTCGCGGCCGTCCTTCGGGATCATGAAGCGATGATCTACTGCTACATGGCCGAGATAAATCTCGGTATGGCGGGATTGAGTTGCAATGTAGCCCGCATCGAGGATGGAATTTCACTCTTTGCATCCCAGATCGATGCTGGCCGCTTTCAGAGCGGGAGTATTCACTACACATAGGAAACGGATTTTCTGCGCTTGGCCGCGACGAGGAAGCCGCCAAGGCATATGAGACTGCGCTTGAGCACTTGATTCCCGACCAAGATACGACGCTGCTCGCGCAGTGCTACAAGAACCTCGGTTCCAGCTACGAGAAGCTCAACTATCGAGAAAAGGCTGCCGTGTCCTTCCGCGTGGCCCTGCGACACAACCCCCAACTTCCAGAAGCGCATTGCGCCCTAGGACATCATTGCCTTGGAAATGGAGAGTATGAAGAGGCGCTCGCACACTTCGATCAGGTGGTCTTTGCCGAAGGTACGCTCGGAAAACAGACATCGGTAATGGGTTGGCGAATAAATGTCCTATTCAACCTGGGCGATGCAAGGGCGGCATTTCGTGAAACCAATATGCTGCTCGGCGATGCGGGAAACGAGGCTTGGATTTGGCCATGGTGTGCTCGGCAAGTCGCCAGCTTTGGGCGCTCCGCACCGGAGAACGCAAGGCTGAGTATCCCTTTCTGGGACCGATATCTAACGGTGCATCCGAACTGTCCCCGCGGAGTGGGAGAGCGGTTGTTGAGCAAGCTGTACCTCCGGTCGGAAGGTCGAGCAGCAGACATGACCTATCTCGCGTTCAAGACTGAATTCGAGACCGGTATCCGGCATCTGCAGGGCGAGGCCGCCGCCCTCCTGTGGGATCGTCTGGGGCACTGGGCGCAGGAAGACGAAAACTGGGAGGAGGCGCAGCGGTGCTTCCGGGTCGCATATGAACTCGCGGGCGGGCAC
Source organism: Variovorax sp. GW458-11-26-14-LB1 (assembly GCF_059423965.1). Taxonomy (NCBI): domain Bacteria; kingdom Pseudomonadati; phylum Pseudomonadota; class Betaproteobacteria; order Burkholderiales; family Comamonadaceae; genus Variovorax; species Variovorax sp. GW458-11-26-14-LB1. The sequence goes on along the minus strand of NZ_JBWKYW010000013.1, from coordinate 14,007 downwards.
TATGGCTACTGCCTCGGCACGGCGCTGAATTTTCTCGATCGCCCCGAGGAGAGCTTGCCGCTTCTGTTGCCACAAGCTGAGACGATTCAACCGGATGATCTGAGTTGGTACCAGGTCGCAGTAGCCTATGAGAAATTGGGGCGCATTCGCGAGTCGATCGATGCCTACTTGCGGTGCATCGCGTTGAATCCCGACTGCGCATCGGCGTGGTTCAACATGGGCGGCGTGCATTGGAACGCCAGAGAGCCGGAAGAGGCAAGTCGCGTGTGGAAGGCGGCAGTGGATAGATTTCCAGATCACAAGCTAGCGGCTTTGCTCCGCCGCGAGCTTCCCTCAGTCCTTCGCTAGCGCAGCCGGAAGGCCACTCTAGAGCACTCGAATCTGTATGTTCATACAGAGCCTGGGCCCAGTTTTGGAGGCCTCTTCCGAGGCTGTTCTCATTTAAATCCTGAAGAAGCCGCAGATTCGCATTTATTTAAATGCGTTCGCGTTTTTCGACCGCGCTTACAGCCGCCGCCCACCAACGCCACCGCGCTCGCCGTGTGGTGCGGCGTGGCTGTCGGGCGGCTCATCCAGCGCTCGGGCGCCAGCCGGCCGTCGAGGCTGGCGATGGCTGCGCTTTCCAGTGCCTCGTCCACGTTCATCGGCGGCAGCAGGCCGGCGAAGCGGTGCGCCAGCATCGACTTGCCCGAGCCCGGCTCGCCCACCATCAGCAGGCTGTGGCCGCCGGCTGCGGCGATCTCGAGCGCGCGCTTGGCGCCCGTGTGGCCCTTGACGTCGGCCAGGTCGGCATAGCGCGGGGCGCCGTCGCCGGGCGCGGCGCGCACGCGGGTCCAGCCGTCGTCGGTCGCGTCGACGGGCCCGCCGCCGCCGGCGACGAACTGGCGCACCACGTCGAGCAGGTGCCGGGCGCCGTACACCTGCGCACCGGGCACCAGCGCGGCCTCCTGGGCGCTGTCCAGGGGCAGCACCAGCCGCACGGCCGTGCCTTGCGTGTAGGTGGCCACGGCCATCGCGAGCGCGCCGCGCACGGGCCGCAGTTCGCCCGACAGCGACAGCTCGCCGGCGAACTCGTGGCCGGCGAGGCGGGCGTTCTCGATCTGCCCGCTGGCCGCGAGGATGCCCAGCGCGATGGGCAGGTCGAAGCGGCCCGAATCCTTCGGCAGGTCGGCGGGCGCCAGATTGACCACGATCTTCTTGTTGGTCGGAAATTCGAGCCCGGCGTTCTGGATCGCCGAGCGCACGCGCTCGCGCGCCTCCTTGACCTCGGTCTCGGCCAGCCCGACCAGCGTGAAGCTCGGCAGGCCGTTCGCCAGATGCACCTCGACCGTGACGGCGGCGGCCTCCAGGCCGAGCAAGGCGCGGCTTTGCACCAAAGACAGACTCATTTTTCTCCCTCTCCCCAAGTTGGTGCGCCTGCGACGTGCAAGCCCAGGACCGTGCAGCGTGCAAGCGTGTGCAACTGCCGGAAACAGGGCTTGTAACGATTTGGCGCTCATCGCCGGACACCTGCGCCCTCTGGCCGGGGCGGTATTCGTGCAGTTTGGCACGCTCCCTGCTTTGAGGGTGCTCAGGTCCAACAACACACTTGCGAGGAGTTCCCTGATGACGCACCGTACCGCCGCCCAGGCGTTGATCGTTCTGGCCACTGCACTGACCGCCTCGGGCGCCGCCATGGCCCAGGCCGCCGACGCCGCCGCACCGGCGCCCGCGCCCCTGCTCACGGGCAATGTCTCGCTGACCACGAACTACAAGTTCCGCGGCCAGGACCAGGACATGATCGGCAAGAACGACTACGCCAAGACCAAGGGCTTCAAGCCCGCCATCCAGGGCGGCTTCGACTACGCCTTCGGCGACAGCGGCTTCTACGTCGGCAACTGGAACTCCAGCGTCAACTGGCTCAAGGGCAACAGCATCGAGAGCGACCTGTACGGCGGCTACAAGTTCAAGGCCGGCCCGGTCGACATGGACGTGGGTGCGCTCACCTACATCTACCCGGGCAACTCGGTGGGCAACACCACCGAGCTGTACGTGGGCGCCACCTACGCCAACGACAGCTTCGGCTCGTTCACGGCCAAGTACTCGCACACCGTGTCCAAGGACTACTTCGGCTACGCCGGTGCCAAGACCGGCTCGGGCCTGAAGGGCCGCAACACCGGCTACCTGAACCTGGCCTACAGCAAGGAGATCGTGCCCAAGGTCACGCTCAAGGCCGCCGTCGGCTTCACCAACATGTCCAGCGACATCCGCAGCCTGGGCTACAAGAGCTACGTGGACTACAACATCGGCGCCACCTACGACTTCGGCAGCGGCCTGACGCTCACCGGCTCGGTGCAGGGCGCCAACAAGAAGTCCAACTACCAGGTCGTGGCCTACCCGGGTATCGAGATCCCCGACTTCGGCACCTTCGGCACCACCTACTACTCGCCCAACAAGGCACGCTTCATCCTCACGCTGACGAAGACGCTGTAATCGACACAACAACCAGGCGCGGCCCACGTTGCCGCGCCGCCTTTCATCCATCCAGAAGGAGCAACTCATCATGAAGCTGGTCACAGCCATCATCAAACCGTTCAAGCTCGACGAGGTGCGCGAAGCGCTCTCGGCCATCGGCGTGCAGGGCATCACCGTCACGGAAGTGAAGGGCTTCGGTCGCCAGAAGGGCCACACCGAGCTGTACCGCGGCGCCGAGTACGTGGTCGACTTCCTGCCCAAGGTGAAGATCGAGGCGGCCATCTCCGACGAGCTGGTCGACCGCGTGATCGAGGCCGTGGAAGGCGCCGCGCGCACCGGGAAGATCGGCGACGGCAAGATCTTTGTCTACAACCTCGAGCAGGTCGTGCGCATCCGCACCGGCGAAACGGGCCGCGAAGCCCTCTGATCGAGTCCTGGCCCGAAAGAACAACGACTATGAAAAAACTTCTTGTCTCTCTTGCGCTCGGTTTGAGCGTCTTCGCCGCCGGTACTTCGGCGCTGGCCCAGGCACCCGCCGCCACCCCTGAGGCACCGGCTGCATCGGCACCTGCTGCTGCTGCACCCGCGCCTGCAGCGGCTCCCGCGGCTGCAGCACCCGCAGCCGCCGAGGCCGCGCCCGCCGCACCGGCTGCCGCCCCCGCGCCCAAGGTCGACTCCGGCGACACCGCCTGGATGCTCACCTCGACCCTGCTCGTGATCCTGATGACCATCCCCGGCCTGGCGCTGTTCTACGGCGGCCTGGGCCGTTCCAAGAACATGCTGTCGGTGCTGATGCAGGTCTTCGTGATCTTCTCGCTCATCAGCCTGCTGTGGGCCATCTACGGCTACAGCCTGGCCTTCACGGGCGACGGCAACTTCTTCGGAAGCTTCGACAAGATCTTCATGAAGGGCATCACGCAGGAGACCTTCGGCGCGCTGACCACGATTCCCGAATACGTGTTCTTCGCCTTCCAGGGCACCTTCGCGGCCATCACCGTGGCGCTGATCGTCGGCGCCTTTGCAGAACGCGCCAAGTTCTCGGCCGTGCTGCTGTTCTCGGTGATCTGGTTCACCTTCAGCTACGTGCCCATGGCCCACATCGTGTGGGGCGGCGGCCTGCTGGGCAAGGACGGCGCGCTCGACTTCGCCGGCGGCACCGTGGTGCACATCAACGCCGGTATCGCCGGCCTGGTCGGTGCCTACATGGTCGGCAAGCGCGTGGGCTACGGCAAGGAAGCCTTCACGCCGCACTCGCTCACGCTCACCATGGTCGGCGCTTCGCTGCTGTGGGTCGGCTGGTTCGGCTTCAACGCCGGCTCGGCAGGTGCGGCCAACGCCGCCGCCGGCCTGGCCTTCGTGAACACGGTGCTCGCCACCGCCGCCGCGGCCCTGTCGTGGATCCTGGGTGAGAGCCTGCACAAGGGCAAGGCCTCGATGCTGGGCGCCGCATCCGGTGCCGTGGCCGGCCTCGTGGCCGTCACGCCCGCCGCCGGTTTCGTCGGCCCGATGGGCTCGATCGTGATGGGCCTGCTGGCCGGCCTGGTCTGCCTGTGGGGCGTGGGCGGTCTCAAGCGCATGCTCGGCGCGGACGACGCGTTCGACGTGTTCGGCGTGCACGGCGTGGGCGGCATCCTGGGTGCCATCCTGACCGGCGTGTTCGCCGCCAAGGGCCTGGGCGGCACCGGCGGCCTGACCCCCGACACCTTCTCGATGGGCGCGCAGGTCTGGATCCAGGTCAAGAGCGTGCTGTTCACCATCGTGTGGTCCGGCGTGGTCGCGTTCATCGCCTACAAGATCGCCGACCTGACCCTCGGCCTGCGTGTGTCGGAAGAAGAAGAGCGCGAAGGCCTCGACATCTCCTCGCACGGCGAAACGGCCTACAACCGCTGATTCGCACACAGACAGCGGGTGGCCCGGCACGGCGCCGGCCCCCGCTCCTCCAAGATCACCACCCCCTTTTTCGATACAAAGAAGAACAACGACGCCCGGTTTTTTCAGGCGAGTCTCCTTTGGATGTTCAGCCCGCGAGCGCTTCGGCGTCAGCGGGCTTTTTTTTGCCCGCGGCCCGCATGGCCGGGGGCACAATCGCCCCACCATGTGGACCTCCATCGAAGACAGCCTCTGCGAACTGGGTGAATCGCCGTTCTGGCATCCGCACGAACGCGCGCTCTACTGGCTCGACATCCCGGGCCGCGCTGTGCTGCGCACGCGCGGCGAGATCGGTTCGCCCACGGCCACGGTCGAGCGATGGGCCTTGCCCACCGAGCCCGGCTGCATGGCGCCGGCACGCAGCGGCGGCCTCGTGATCGCGCTGCGCGACGGCATCTACCGGGCCCGCGAGTGGGGCGGCAGCCTCGTCGCGATGGCGCGCGCGGAGCACGACGTGCGCACCATGCGCTTCAACGACGGCAAGTGCGACGCGCTCGGCCGCTTCTGGGCCGGCTCGCTCAACGAGGCCAAGGACCGCGCCAACGCCGCGCTCTACTGCTTCGACGCACGCCCGGGAGACGTCTCGCCCACCATCACGTCGATGCTGGAGCACGTCACCACCGCCAATGGCCTGGCGTTCTCGCCCGACAACCGCACCCTGTACTGGGCCGACACCGCCGCGCACGTGGTGCGCGCCTGGGACTGGGACGCCGAGGCCAACACGCTGTCGCATGCGCGCGTGTTCCAGCAGTTCGACCCCAAGCCCGCGGGCTGGGTACCCAGCACGCCCACGCATTACGACGGCCGCCCCGACGGCGCCACCGTCGACGCCGCCGGCCACTACTGGGTCGCGATGTTCGAAGGCGCGCAGCTGCTGCGCTTTGCGCCCACGGGCGAGCGCGTGGCGGCCATCGCGGTGCCCGTGCAGTGCCCGACCATGCCCTGCTTCGGCGGCGACGACCTGCGCACCCTGTTCGTCACCAGCGGGCGCAAGGGCCGCCCGGCCGACGAGCTGGTGCAGCGCCCGGCCTCGGGCACCGTGCTCTCGATGCGCGTCGACACGCCGGGCCTGCCGGTGAATTTCTTCGAAGACTGAGTCGGGCCGCTGCCGAGGATGGCCCTGCACCACATCCCCCCGATCCAATGCCTGCTGACCTTCGAGGCCGTCGCGCGCCTGCGGCATGCGGGCCGCGCGGCCGACGAGCTGTGCGTGACGGCCAGCGCCGTGAGCCACCGCATCCGCCAGCTCGAGGCGCACGTGGGCTTCAAGCTCTTCGGGCGCAGCGACTTCAGCCTCACGGCCGACGGCGCGGCCTACCTGGCGAACGTGCGCGTCGGCTTGGCCGCGCTGCAGCAGGCCACGCCGGGCAGCCGTGACGCGGCGCTGCGCGCACCGCGCCTGAGCGTGGCCGTCACGCCGACCTTCAGCCGCCAGTTTTTGATGCCGCGGCTGGAGCTCTTTCGCAACATCTACCCCGACATCGAGCTGGCGCTGCATGTGTCGATCCCGCTGCTCGATGTCACCGCCGAGCAGACCGACCTGCAGGTGCGCTACGGCATCGGCGCGTACGCCGACTGCGAGCACCGCCTGCTCATCGCCGAGGACGTGGTGCCCGCCTGCAGCCCGAGCTACCTCAACGAGTTCGGGCCCTTCGACGGCTTTCGCACCGCGGCCGAAATCGCCAGCGCCCGGCTGATCCGCAGCCCGCTCGAGCCCTGGGGCACCTGGTTCGCGAGCTGCGGCATCGACCAGCCCGAGCCGCACCTGGGCGCGCAGTTCAACGACCTGGGCCTGGTCTACGACGCAGCCGCCAGCGGCTTCGGCGTGGCGCTGGTGCGACAGAAGCTGGGCGCCGCCTGGTTCGAATCGGGCCGGCTGGTGGCGCTGTCGGAACGGCCCGTGCCCTCGCCGCACCGCCACTACATCTGCTGGCAGCCGGGCACGCTGGAGCGCTGGGAATGCGCGGCCTTCGTCGACTGGATCGTTCAGACGCTGCACTGACCGACACGCCGGCCCGACAAATTTTTATCAAGGTCCGGGCAAAAAACCTTCAATCCGGACGGCGCGCTTCTCCCTAGAGTGCGGGGCACAACAACAGCCTCCCCGGAGACAACGCATGACCTGGCAGCAGATCTACGACCCGTTCGGCAACATGATCATTTCCACCGCGCTCGCCGCGATCCCGGTGGTGGTGATGCTTGCGTGCCTCGGCTTCTTCCACATCAAGGCCCACATCGCCGCCGGCCTGGGCCTGCTGGCGGCGCTGGCCGTCGCCGTGTTCGCCTACGGCATGCCGGCCGAGATGGCCGGGCGCGCCGCGCTCTTCGGCGGCTTCACGGGCCTGCTGCCGATCGGCTGGATCGTGCTGAACATCATCTTCCTGCAGCAGCTGGCCGAACAGAACGGCAGCTTCAAGGTGCTGCAGGACTCGCTCTCGGGCATCACCGAAGACCGCCGCATCCAGCTCCTGCTGATCGCCTTCTGCTTCGGCGCGTTCTTCGAGGGCGCGGCGGGCTTCGGCACGCCGGTGGCGGTCACGGCCGGCATCCTGATCGGGCTGGGCTTCTCGCCGCTGGCCGCCTCGGGCCTCTCGCTGATCGCCAACACCGCGCCGGTGGCCTTCGGCGCGCTCGGCACGCCGGTGATCACGCTGGCCAAGGTGCACGGCTACGACCTGATGGAAGTCACCGCGATGATCGGGCGCCAGCTGCCGTTCTTCTCGCTGCTGGTGCCGTTCTGGCTGGTCTGGGCCTTCGCCGGACGCAAGGCGATGATGGAAGTGTGGCCCGCCATCCTGGTCACGGGGGTGTCGTTCGCGGTGCCGCAGTACCTGGTGTCGAACTTCATCGGCCCCGAGCTGGTCGACATCATCGCGGCCATCGTGTCGATGGCCAGCCTGGTGCTGTTCCTGCGCGTGTGGCAGCCGAAGAACGTGTGGCGCTCGCCCTCGCTGCGCGGCAAGGACGTGAGCGCGCACGAGGCCAAGCCGCCGGCCGCCATCGTCGTGCACAGCCGCGAGGCGCTGGTGCGCGCATGGATGCCCTGGGTGATTCTTTCGGTGTTCGTGTTCATCTGGGGCCTGCCGTCGGTGAAGACCGCGCTCAACGGCGTCTTCGCGCCCTCGTTCCCGATGGGCGGGCTGCACAACCTGATCGAGAAGATGCCGCCGGTGGTCACCGCGCCCACGAAGGAAGGCGCGGTGTACGTGCTGAACCTGCTGTCGGCCACGGGCACCGGCATCCTCTTGTCGGCGATCGTGAGCGCGCTGTTCATGAAGTACAACCCGGTCGAGATCGTGCGCACCTTCGTGCGCACGCTCTGGATGGTGCGCTACTCGCTCATGACCATCGTGCTGATGCTCGCGCTGGGCACGCTCACGCGCTACTCGGGCACCGACACCACGCTGGGCCTGGCGTTCGCCAACACCGGCGTGTTCTATCCTTTCTTCGGCACGCTCATGGGCTGGATCGGCGTGGCCATGACCGGCTCCGACACGGCCTCGAACGTGCTGTTCGGCGGCATGCAGAAGGTCGCGGCCGAGCAGCTGGGCCTGGCGCCCAACCTCATGGGCGCGGCCAACAGCTCGGGCGGCGTGATGGGTAAGATGATCGACGCCCAGTCGATCGTGGTGGCCTCCACCGCCACGCGGTGGTTCAATCACGAAGGCGACATCCTGCGCTACGTGTTCTTCCACTCGATCGCGCTGGCCTCGCTGGTCGGCCTGTACGTGACGCTGCAGGCCTATGTGTGGCCATTCACCCTGATGGTCGTCCGCTGAAAGTTGTTCCCGCCATGAATGCTCCCGTCACGACCGACCAGCACACGCAGCTGTCGAAGGCGGAGCGCCAGGCGCAGGTGGTGCGGGCGCTGCAGGCGCACCTGCCCGCGCATGCGCTCATCTGGCACGCCGAAGACACCACGCCCTACGAGTGCGACGGCCTCACGGCCTACCGCCAGCGTCCGCTGGTGGTGGCCCTGCCCGAGACCGAGGCGCAGGTGGCCGCCGTGCTGCGCGCCTGCCATGCGCTGGCCGTGCCCGTGGTGGCGCGCGGCGCCGGCACCGGGCTCTCGGGCGGCGCCATGCCGCACGCGCTGGGCGTGACGCTGTCGCTGGCCAAGTTCAACCGCATCCTGAAGGTCGACCCCGTGAGCCGCACGGCCGTCGTGCAGTGCGGCGTGCGCAACCTCGCCATCAGCGAGGCCGCCGCGCCCTTCAACCTGTACTACGCGCCCGACCCGTCGAGCCAGATCGCCTGCACCATCGGCGGCAACGTGGCCGAAAACTCGGGCGGCGTGCACTGTCTGAAGTACGGCCTCACGCTGCACAACGTGCTGCGCGTGCGCGGCTTCACGGCCGAGGGCGAAGCGATCGAGTTCGGCGGCGAGGCGCTCGATGCGCCGGGGCTCGACCTGCTCGCGCTGGCCATCGGCAGCGAAGGCATGCTGGCCGTGACCACCGAGGTCACGGTGAAACTCGTGCCCAAGCCGCAGCTGGCGCGCTGCATCATGGCCAGCTTCGACGACGTGCGCAAAGCCGGCGACGCGGTCGCGGCGGTGATTGCCGCAGGCATCATCCCGGCCGGCCTGGAGATGATGGACAAGCCCATGACCGCCGCCGTCGAAGACTTCGTGCACGCGGGCTACGACCTCGACGCTGCCGCCATCCTGCTGTGCGAATCGGACGGCACGCCGGAAGAGGTCGAGGAAGAAATCGGCCGCATGACCGACGTGCTGCGTGGCTGCGGCGCCACCGCCATCGCCGTGAGCACCAGCGAAGACGAGCGCATGAAGTTCTGGAGCGGCCGCAAGAACGCCTTTCCGGCGTCGGGCCGCATCAGCCCCGACTACATGTGCCTGGACTCCACCATCCCGCGCAAGCGGCTCGCCGACATCCTGCTGGCGATCCAGGAGATGGAGAAAAAATACAACCTGCGCTGCTGCAACGTGTTCCACGCAGGCGACGGCAACCTGCACCCGCTGGTGCTGTTCGATGCCAACGACCCCGACGAGCTGCACCGCTGCGAGCTGTTCGGCGCCGACATCCTCGAGACCAGCGTCGCCATGGGCGGCACCGTGTCGGGCGAGCACGGCGTGGGTGTCGAAAAGCTCAACAGCATGTGCGTGCAGTTCACCGCGGCCGAGAACGAGCAGATGTTCGGCATCAAGCGCGCCTTCGACCCCGCCGGGCTGCTCAACCCCGGCAAGGTGATTCCCACGCTGCAGCGCTGCGCCGAGTACGGCAAGGAAGTGGTGCGCGGCGGCCGGCTGGCGCATCCTGACCTGCCGAGATTCTGAGAGCTTCATGAACACGGATACCGCCCTCCAGCAGGTCGTCGAGCGCGTGCGCGCCGCCGCGGCCGATGCCACGCCGCTGCGCCTGCGCGGTGGCGGCACCAAGGATTTCTACGGCCAGCCACCGCGCGGCGAGCTGCTCGACCTGCGCGCGCTCGGCGGCATCACGAGCTACGAGCCGAGTGAACTGGTCGTCACCGTGCGTGCCGGCACGCCACTGGCCGAGCTCGAAGCCGCGCTCGCCGAACAGGGCCAGTGCCTGCCGTTCGAGCCGCCGTGTTTTGCCGATGGCGGCACGGTGGGCGGCATGGTCGCTGCCGGCCTCAGCGGCCCGTCGCGCGCCAGCGTGGGCGCGGTGCGCGACTACGTGCTCGGCACCACGCTCATCAACGGCCGCGCCGAGATGCTGAGCTTCGGCGGCCAGGTGATGAAGAACGTCGCCGGCTACGACGTCTCGCGCGTGCTGGCCGGTTCGCTCGGCACGCTGGGCGTGATCGCCGAAGTGAGCCTCAAGGTGCTGCCCGTGGCGCCCGCCGAGGCCACGCTCGCCTTCGCCTGCAGCCAGGCCGATGCGCTGCGCCTGCTCAACGAGTGGGGCGGACGCCCGCTGCCGCTGAACGCGAGCAGCTGGTTCGAACACGCGCCTGGCGCGGGTGTGCTGCGCCTGCGGCTGCGCGGCGCCGTGGCGGCCGTCGAAGCCGCCTGCACGCAGCTCGGCGGCGAGCGCCAGGACCCGGTGCGCGCCGCCGCCGGCTGGGCCGCGCTGCGCGACCAGCGCATGCCGTGGTTCGCGCTCGATGCCGACGGTGCGCTGGCGCTGTGGCGCCTGTCGGTGCCGCAGACCGCGCCGGTGATCGCCATCGAGGGCTGCGCCGCGCCGCTGGTCGAATGGCACGGCGGGCAGCGCTGGTACCTCGCGCCGCCCGCGCAGGCCGCGCGCCTGCGCGAGGCTGCGCAGGCAGCCGGTGGCCATGCCACGCTGTTCCGTGTGCCCGCAGCGCAAGCGGCCGACTGCAACGTGCCGCGCTTCGATGCATTGAGCGCGCCGGTGGCACGCATCCATCGCGCGCTGATGCAGGAGTTCGACCCGCACGGGGTCTTCGACCGCGGCCGGCTCTTCGCAGACGACCAATAAGAAAAGAAACGACACCACCCCGCGATGCAAACCGAACTAGCCCCCGAATTCCGCGACACCGATGCGGGCCGCGAAGCCGAAGCCATCCTGCGCAAGTGCGTGCACTGCGGCTTCTGCACCGCCACCTGCCCGACCTACCAGCTGCTCGGCGACGAGCTCGACGGCCCGCGCGGGCGCATCTACCTCATCAAGCAGGTGCTCGAAGGCCATGCGCCCACGCGCAGCACGCAGCTGCACCTGGACCGCTGCCTGACCTGCCGCAACTGCGAGAGCACCTGCCCGAGCGGCGTGCAGTACGGGAACCTGGTCGACATCGGCCGCAAGATCGTCGACGAGAAAGTGCCGCGCCCCGCCATGGAGTCGGCCACGCGCTGGCTGCTGAAGGAGTCGCTGCCATCGCCGCTGTTCGGCCCCGCGATGAAGCTCGGCCAATCGGTGCGCGGGCTGCTGCCCGAAGGACTGAAAGCCAAGGTGCCCGCCAAGCAGGACGCCGGCCGCTGGCCCACCGCCACGCATGCGCGCAAGGTGCTGATGCTCGCGGGCTGCGTGCAGCCGTCGATGGCGCCGAACATCAACAGCGCCACCGCGCGCGTGCTCGACGCGGCCGGCATCCAGGCCGTGATCGCGTCCAAGGCGGGCTGCTGCGGCGCCGTGAAGTTCCACCTCAACGACCAGGACGGCGGCAAGGCGCAGATGCGCGCCAACATCGACGCGTGGTGGCCCTTCGTCGAACGCGGCGAGGTGGAGGCGATCGTGATGAACGCCTCGGGCTGCGGCGTCACCGTGCGCGAGTACGGCCACTTGCTGCAGCACGACGCGGCCTATGCCGCGAAGGCCGCGCGCATCAGCGCCCTCACGCGCGACCTGAGCGAGCTGCTGCCTGACCTCGTGCCCGCATTGCAGGGCCGCGTGCGCGCGCCCGAAGGCGTGATCGCCTACCACCCGCCGTGCACGCTGCAGCACGGCCAGAAGCTGCGCGGCGGCGTCGAGACGCACCTGCGCGCGCTCGGTTTCGACGTGCGCGTGGCCATGAACGAATCGCACCTGTGCTGCGGCTCGGCCGGCACGTATTCGGTGCTGCAGCCCGAGCTGGCCTACCCGCTGCGCGACCGCAAGCTCGGCCACCTGAAGCAGCTGCAGCCCACGACCATCGCCTCGGCCAACATCGGCTGCATCACGCACCTGCAAAGCGGCAGCGGCGACACGCCCGTGCGGCACTGGGTCGAGCTGCTCGACGCGGCGCTGCAGACGCCCGCAGGGTAGGGCGCGCGCGCACGGCAGGGCACGTTGCCGTCCGACGTGCGCACCGCGCGTTCGGGGCGCATCATGGCGAACCGAAGACGCTGCAAGGAGTTCGTGCCATGTCTTTCGTTTCTGCTTTTTCGCTGCGCCGTGCGTTGCTCGCTGCCGCCTGCATCGCAGGCACCGTCGCCGCGCAGGCGCAGCAGCCGCCGTCGGCCCTGCCGCCCTGGCAGGGCATCGGCGCCACGCGCTATGTGTGCGGCGGCATCGGCTCCGACGAGTCGAACGCCATGCGCGCCGCCATGAAGAACCATCCACTGTCGCTGCTGTTCGCGCGCGCCGACGGCGCCTACCTGGCCAACCTGAATGTCGCGATCAAGGGCGGCGATGCCAATTCGTCCGCCGCCATGGCCTTCATCGCCACCGGCCCGGTGTGCCTCATCGACCTGCCGGCGGGGCGTTACGTGATCGACGTGAGCACGTCGACGGGCGAGACCAAGAGCCAGACCGTGACGGTCGGCGGCGCGCCGAAGAGCGCCGACTTCCGCTTCTGAATTCAGCCGGCGGCCAGCGCTGCCTCGATGTCGCGCGTGAGCGAAGCCGGCGTGTCCAGCGGCGCATAGCGCTTGAGCACCGCGCCGTCGCGCCCGACCAGGAACTTGGTGAAGTTCCACTTGATGGCCGTGCTGCCCAGCAGGCCCGGCTTTTCCTTGGTGAGCCACTGGTACAGCGGCAGCGCGTTGCTGCCGTTGACGTCGATCTTCTCCATCATCGGGAAGCTCACGCCGTAGTTGGTCATGCAGAAGGCGCCGATTTCCTCGTTGGTGCCCGGGTCCTGCCCGCCGAACTGGTTGGAGGGAAAGCCCAGCACCGCGAGGCCCTGGCCGGCGTACTTTTCGTGCAGCGCTTCCAGGCCTTCGAACTGCGGCGTGAAGCCGCAATTGCTCGCCGTGTTGACGATCAGCAGCACCTTGCCGCGGAAGGTCGAGAGCTTCACCGGCTTGCCGTCGATGCGGGTGGCCTGGAAGTCGTAGACGCTGGTCATGGAGAGAGCTCCTCAGGTGGACGCGGAAACGCCATCATCGCGCGCGGGCGGGGTTCGCGCAAACGCCGACCACACCGCGCCCAGCACGATGAGCGCGCCGCCGACGAGGATGCGCGAGTTCATGGTGGACGCGCCCAGCGCCACCGACGAGACGCTGGCGAACAGCACTTCCGACAGCATGATCACGGAGGTCGCGCTGGCCGCCAGCTTGGGCGCGCCGTACTGCAGGCACACGTTGGCGACGATGAAGCCCGTGCCCAGCAGCGCGGCCCAGCCCAGCCAGCCGGGCGAAGCGAGCAGCGGTGAATCGATGCCGCCGAACGCGGTGCCGCTCACCGCGCCGACGCCCGCCACCACGGTGCAACCCCAGAACATCGCCAGCGCACGCGACTCGCCCGGCGCATGCCGCAGGTGGCGCAGCACGATGTTGGTCACGGCAAAGCCGAAGCCCGCCGCCACGCCCAGCCAGTCGGGCAGGCTCGAGGGCACCGGCCAGTCGGTGCCCGGCGCCTTCAGCACCACCACCACGCCCGTGAGCGCCAGCGCCACGCGCATCAGCGCGCCGCCCGTGGGCCGCTCGCCCAGCAGCAGCCAGGCCAGCAGCACGCTCCACAGCGGCATCAGGTAGAACAGCAGCACCACGCGCACCACGTCGCCCTGCGTCACGGCCCAGTTGAAACCCACGTTGGTGAAGCCCGCCGCCAGGCCCAGTGCCACCAGCATCGGGAACGCGGCGAAGGCCTTCCAGGCGTGCCGGCGCACGAGGCCCATCGCCGTGGCGATGACGAGGTAGATCAGGCAGGTGGTCCACAGCGGATGCAGGCCGTGGCTGGCGATCTGGCGAAAGGGAATCCAGGACACGCCCCACACGAAGGCGTTGAACATCAGGGCGAGGGCGGGCATGGGGCG